>JBDTAT010000477.1:0-5752 GCA_039924505.1 Bryobacteraceae bacterium | reverse complement strand
CAATAGCTTTTGAAGCTGCTCACAAGCCTCACGCTCCGTGGGGAACGACATCACCCAGGAGTGCGCGGCCGTGCCAAACACAGAAATGCCGTACCGGAATCCCGTCTCGGTATTGCTGGTGCCGGCGCAACCGCCGATGTACGCCGCGCGTCCGGCCAGCACACCGGCTTCGGGAGAATGCGCGCGGCGCGTTCCGAACTCCACCACCTCGCGTCCTCCCGCCGCCTCCACGACGCGCGCGGCCTTGGTCGCGATCGTCGATTGGAAACCCACGGTCGCCAGCAGATAAGTCTCCGGGATCTGCGCCTCCAGCAGCGGCGCCCGCACCGTAAGGAACGGTTCACCGGCAAACAGCGGCGTGCCTTCGGGTACGGCGAACACATCGCCCGTGAACCGGAAATTGAGCAGCGCGTGAAAGAATCCAGCCGACACGCCCGCGAACTGCGGCAGGCCGCGCAAGTAATCCACTTCCTCGCGGCTAAACCGCAGCGAGATTAGATACTCGATCGCCTGCGCCAGCCCCGCCGCGACGACGAAGTTCCGATTGGGCGGCAATCGCCGGACGAACAACTCGAAGGTAGCGCGCTCCGCTGTCTTACCAGCCTCGAAATAGCCCGCCGCCATCGTGAGCTGGTAGAGGTCGGTAAGCAGGCCGTGGTTCATGGAACGCCTGGCTTATTTCTTTTTCGCGGCCGGATTCGCCGGCGCCGCTTCTTTAATGTCGCTTGCGGCCTTCCGCAATTCTTCTACGGTCTTCGAGTCCAGTTCATAAATCGACGGCTCGCCTTCACGCTTGGCGAAGTAGCTGTTCCCGTTTTTCGAAATCAGCACTTTCTCTACACGCTTCCCGGAGTTAGACGTTACCGTCACCTGGAATTCGGGCGTCGTGAAACCCGCGCTTACGAACTTGACCGCCGAAAGATCGCGCGCCTTGTCCATGAAGGAATTCACACTGGTGGCGTCCATCTGCCGTGCGCCGCTCATCCACTTGTCGCCCGATTTCCGGTAGGCCGACACTTTTGCGCCGTCCTCGATCTCCAGCTTATCCGGCTCGCCAAAGCCGAAATCGAACAGCTTCTTGTTGCGGAAATCGTCCACGCTCTTGTCCAGCCCGTCGCCCAATTCGGCGCTCACTTTGTGGATGCCTTCCACGACGCTGCTCTTGGCCCAGTAATTTTTGTCTTTATCGCGCCGGACTTCCAGCGTCTGCGTTCCCGATGCATCGGTCAGTTTCGCGATTGCCACCGGCGTTGCCGCCGCGAAAGTCGCAGCCGCTTTCTTCGCGTCCGCATCCGAAACCGAGGTGTCCATCTTGGCGTCCTTCAGTTTCCGGACCAGTTCCTCCACCTGAAAGCCGTCCGCGCGCAACGGTTCTGGCTTCAGGATCTGCCACTCATTCTGGTTCACGCGGCCGAACTCCATCGACTGGTGTTTTGCCGTCAGCTCCACGCGGCTGATTTTGTCGCTGTCCACCGTCAGCAGCCGCTTGTCGCGCAGATCCTGCGGCGATTTGTCGAGCCCGGTCTTCACAAAGCTTCCCACAGTGACCACGCGCGGATCGGTCGAGACCTTCGCATAGACGTTGCCGCCCTCCGGCGTGTCGTCGCCAAACAGCAACTTCACCGTCTTGTTGTCCTTCTTGGTTACCGTCACCGTCAGCGATGGCGCAGCCAGCCCGAACGGCGAAAGATCGGCCGGCGCTTTGTCCTCAATCACGCGGTCGGCCGAGATTGAAGACAATGTGCTGGTTAGCCCCGAGACCGCGTCGCTATCGGCCGGCAACGGATGCGGCGCCGTAATCCGCCACTTCGACGCGCCGTCGCGTTCCAGTATCGCCGGTTCGGAGCCCTTTTTCTCGATCTCGATCGCCTTCACCTGATCGTCGGGAATGGCAACCATCTTGGGCGGCGCGTCTTTTGCGGGCTTCGACGCTTCCGCGCTCTTTTCCCGATTGGACCAATAGACGCCACCGGCCAGGCCGGCCAGGACGACGGCGGCAATCAGCAAGCGGCGAATCGGCATCTCATTACCTCCGTCGCCACCAGACACTCAAACCCGCCGCCAGTATGATCAACGGAAGGAAGATGATGCTCGAGTAGAACACCATCGACATTTGACGCTGGGTCAATGTCAACCGCCGGTCAGCCTGCTCCTTCGGCCGGATCGAAATCAGATCCTCGTCCGACGACAGCCAGTTCATCATGTTCAAGAACAGATCGCGATTGCCGTTGAAGCGCAGAATGTTGTTCGCCGCAAAACTCGAAGAGCCGACCACGACGAAGCGGCCGGGATTGTTCGCCTGGCCCGTATTGTACGTGCCCGCGGCCCCTAGCGTGAACGGTCCGTGCTTATCCTTCGCCGACACGCTGATCTGCGCCGAGCTCAGGTTCTGGGTTGCCAGACTGTTGTCCGACGTGGAGAACAATTTGTCCACCGTCGTCTTATTCCCCGCTTTCACTTCCAACGAGCGCGTCAGCGGAAATGCCGTGGCAACCTCTTTCATATCGCGCACAATGGGCTGGGATTCGTAACTGGTTACCAGCGGCACCACCTCGTTCAATCCGAACAATTGGCCCACACCGCTGGTATCCACCACCAAGTCGTTATCCAGCGTCACGCCCCAATCGGCCAACATTTTACTCAGCGCGGCATTTTCAGAGGTCTGCTGATTGGCAAGCTTCAGCGGCGGATCCAGCAGCAACATGGCGCGGCCGCCATCCTGGACGTACGCCTGAATCGCATCGACCTCCGGCTGTACGTAGTCGAACCGCGGACCCGCCACCACCAGCACCGTGCAATCCTTCGGAACAACGGGCTTCGCGCCAGCGGCTGGGGCCGTCGCGGACTGTTGGCCGATCTCGATTTTGCCGCCAGGCGGCGGAGGCGCCGCGCCTTCTCCACCGATCAACTTGATCACGCGGGTCTTATAATTGCCCTTTTCGAGCAGATCTTTTGCGCCGGAATAGCCCTGCGGAGTGGTGTCGTCGAGCGAATGTTCGCCGCTGCCGGAAACGAAGCAGGCCAGACGCTGGTTGCCCTTAATTGCGCGGACCAGTGCGCCGGTCACATCTTCTTCGCTAAGGCTTTTCGCTTCCTGCTTGCGCGCCGCCGTCTCCACCTGAATGGTCCCGTAGGTGCGCACGCCCGCCGCCTTAGCCGCCAGTGGCTTCTTGTCCGGATCGACGTAATTCACATGCAGCCGCGGAGAAAGCACGCTGTAGCGGCCCAATAGATCGCGCGCCGCGGTGAAGTTACTCGTCTTGTCGTAATCGGTGACCGTCACGTCCTGCTTTAGGTTCTTGACGATTTTCACCGTCTGGTCCGACAGACTGAACTGTTTATTGGAGGTCGCGTCAAAGCTCTTATCGTACCGGTTGGCGAGGAAGTTCGCCGCCACCAGTACGGCTAGAATAATCAGGATGTAAATCGTCGCGTACGCTGTATATTTTGTTTGGCGGGTTTTCAACCAATCCGTCTTCATTTATGCCCTCCAGCGGAGCGATTCCATCGATCGCGCCGTTAGAAACAGCCCCAGGAAAATCATGGATAGGTAAAAGACGATGTCCTTGCTGTCCAGAACGCCTTTCGAGAACGGCTCGAAATGCGTCAGCACGGAAAAATACGCCACCACCTTGGCCCAGACCGCGTTGTTGAACGAAGTCACCCAATCCAGCACCCATAACAGCAGGCAGATCGCGAATGTGCCCACGCCGGCCACTATCTGATTCTTGGTGGTCGTCGAAATGAACGTTCCCAGCGCCAGCAAGCACCCGCCCTGAAGAATCAGTCCCAGATACCCGACCAGAATTGGCCTCCAATCCGGCTTTCCGTACGCAAACAACATCAGAATGTTCAGCGCCGAAAGGCCCAGGATCGAAATGTACAGTATCAACGCCGCCATCCACTTGCCCATGATAATTTCGATATCCCGCACCGGCGAAGTCGCCAGCAATTCGATGGTCCCGGACCGCTTCTCTTCGGCGAACAGCCGCATGGTGATCATCGGAATTAGAAACAACCCGATCACGCTGATGTTTGAAAGCACCGGCCGGATTACCCATTCGTTCACGTCCATCGGCATACTTTGGCCCATCATCTGGCTCTCCATGCCCCGCTGCACGAAGATCGCGACCGCCACGTAAAAGAAATACCCGGTGATGAGAGCGAAAAACAATCCCAATCCGTAGGCGATCGGCGAGACAAAGTAGCTGTGCAACTCCTTGCGGCAAATGACTAGCGCGTTCTTCATTGGCCAGCTCCCTTGTTTTCGTTGTCACTGCTGTCCGCGGCGGCCGGCGTTCCCGTCAATTGCAGGAAGATCTTTTCCAGGCTCACCGACACCGCATGCAATTCGTTCAAATTCCACCCCGCTTCGACTACCGAGCGGGCCAGGTCGGCGCGCACGGACCGCCCCTGCAGACTCTCCACCTCAAACGCCGCGCGGTTATCGATTTTGTCCTTGGGGATCACGCGGCTGACGCCCGGCACCTGTTCCAATCGCTGCTGCACGACGCCCGCGTCGAGCGAACCATCGCGTCCTTCCACTTCCACCGCCACCGCTTCCGATCCGCGCAACCGGTTCGTCAGGTTATGCACGGTGTCGGTCGCCACCAGTTTGCCCTTATCGATAATGATCACGTGCTCGCAAATCTGCTCCACTTCGGGCAGAATGTGCGTGCTCAGGATGATCGTATGGCTGCCGGCCAACGCTTGAATCAATTCGCGCGTCTCGATAATCTGCTTCGGATCCAGGCCCGCGGTCGGCTCGTCCAGAATCAGCACATCCGGATTATGGATGATAGCCTGCGCCAATCCAACGCGTTGCCGGTAGCCCTTCGAGAGTTTCGAGATCAGGCTGTTCCGCACGTCGGAGACCGCGCACCGCTCCGCAACTTCCCCCACCCTCCGGGCCAGATCTGCGCCCGACAGTCCCTTTAATTGGCCGACGAACGTCAGGTACTCGTCGACTTCCATCTCGGGGTAGAGCGGCGGAGTCTCTGGCAGGTAGCCGATGCGCTTCTTCACTTCCATCGGCTGCTCCAGCACGTTAAACCCAGCCACGGTAGCCGTACCGGTGGTCGGCGGCATGAAGCAAGTCAGCACCCGCATCGTCGTCGTTTTACCAGCCCCGTTGGGACCCAGAAATCCGACGATCTGACCCTTCTGGACTTCAAACGAAATGTTATCAACCGCGACATTGCGAGCGTATCGCTTGGTAAGACCTTCGACCTTAATCATAGGAGTAGAACCCTGTTTGCACGGTGGGCGCTGGCAATAGCAACACTCATCATAGCGCGCCATCGGCCCCCGCGCTATACAGTCTGGACCGGATGGGTGCGCGGCATGTCCGCTGGTGGCGGATCAGCCGCCCCATGCGGCCAGTTGCTGCAACAGAAGCTGGGCGGCCTTTTGCCCTGCGCTCTTCTTCGTGAGGCCTTCGGCCCGGCCAACCCATTCGCGCCCGATGCGAACCTCCACGGTGAATGTCTTCGCATGCTCCGGTCCGTGCTCGTCGAGGATCGCGTAGCGTGGCTGGGCCAGCTTCAGTGACTGCGCCATTTCCTGCAACGTGCTTTTGTAATCGGTACCGGTTATGCGGCCGCCGTCGTCGGCCGGATCGAACGACGCGACCACGTGCCGTTCGATAAAGCCGCGGCCCGCCTCTATCCCGCCATCCAAATAAATCGCCGCAATCAGCGCCTCGACGGCGTTTGCCAGCAGCGCCTTCTTCTCGCGTCCGCCGCTCATTTCT
>JBDTAT010000476.1:0-3948 GCA_039924505.1 Bryobacteraceae bacterium | reverse complement strand
AGGATTCTTGGAACTTTTCCCTACGTGAACAGCATTAAGGTGAAATTGATTCCGGTTCGCCGCATCGGCCGTCCCAGTACAACGCGCGCAGCCGATAGGTTCCCGGATCGAGAGCTGGCGAGCGGTATTCACCCAGATCGTTAGCTTCCAGGGAACTCAGCGTCTCGATCTTTCCGCTCGCGTTCGCGATCCCACCGCTTGAATCTGAGCCGATAGAAGGGCCTGTCCGAACCCATCCACGACTTTGCCCGCAATCGCTCCTTGCGGACGGAGCTCGATTGCAAGCTCCTTACTGATCCAGGAAGTCGGATCGGTCCAATTTATCCAAGTAGCGGAACAGATGGAATGGCCCGCGAAGATGCGTCTGCGTCGCTTCAACTCCGAACTGATCGGCCTCAGATCGAAATACGCACTTTGTGAAAGTTGGGATACGTCCACTTGAGCCAGCAGCGGCTGGCCTTCGTCGAGGCCCTAATTTACACTCGAAAGTTACGGGACCCGTTGTCTCGGTTGAAAATCGTGCCTGACTCGCAAGGAGGATGCAGTTCATGTTACCTAGGGAAAAATGGAGTGCTGCCCTTGAAAAGGAAGTGGGTGAACTAAAGGAATATTTTCAGCCCATCGCCGAGGAAAAAGACCGATTAGCGCCGGAGTACCTGTATCACTACACAAGCTTCGGCAACCTCTGTAACATTCTGCAATCTGAAACAATTCGTCTGTACGATCTGTTAGATATGTCTGACAAGCAGGAATTCCTTCATCCCCTCCAAATTGTCTACTGGACTTGCCCCCAGTTTTGACACAACGGGTAAAGACTCAAAATTCATTAAATGGAGAATTGAGTCATGGGACAAACCCGAAGGAAGTTCACCAAGGAATTCAAACTGGCCGCAGGCATTCTGGCGCGAAAGTGTTAAATCCCAGGGGTTCGGGGACCAAAGTCCCCGAGTTAAACAATGCCCCATTACTCTTGCCCGGATTCGGAGTTCCTGCCGCCCGTGCGCAGACTCCCGGCGCGCAGCACGTTGAATCGGGTCCTTGCGTAGGAAGCTTGGGCAGATCACCCACGGTCCACTTAGCACGTGCCGTCACGGGGCATCTGAGCCAGCAAGATCATTATTCGGCTTTGGCGGAATATCTCCGTGACCCGCGCGGCTCGGCAAATCAATTCGGTGCGGAGCCGCGACGGTATCGGAGCGGCTTCTATCGCGGCGGAGTTGCGCCGAGCCGCACTCTGCGCTTCCCCACGCCGCACTCCAGAGCGATATACTGACGAACAATGCAGAGACGAAATTTTCTTCAACTGGGCGCCGCGGCCGCCGCGCTGCCCGCCACCGCGAACCTGGCTCATGGCAAACCAGCACGCCGCAAATCCACGGGGCCGCTTCTATTCAAGGCCGGAACGCAGCATGGCAACTCCGAACAGATTCTCACGGCCTGCGCCGCGTTCGGGATCAATCACATTTGCAGCTCGCTTCCATCGCGCAAGATGGACGAGAAGTGGTCCGTCGACGGTCTGTCCCAGTTGCGCGAGCGTGTCGAGAAACACGGCATCAAGCTGGAGTGCGTGCCGCTGCCGATGAGCTCGGCCTATATCACGCGCGCTGAATTTCCGGAAATCATGCTCGGAAAAAGCCCGGAGCGCGACCGCGAGATCGACGAGATCTGCCAGATGATCCGCAACTGCTCGAAGGCGGGCATCCCGATGGTGAAATACAACCTGAGCATTCTCGGCGTGGTGAGAACCGGGCGCACCCCAGGCCGCGGCGGCGCCAGTTACAGCACATGGAATTACGCGGAAGCCAAGCAGGAGCCGCCGCTTACCGAGGCCGGCCCGGTCAGCGCCGATCTTTTTTGGGAGCGCATCGAATACTTCGTTAAACGGGCCGCTCCGGTGGCCGATGAGTTCAAGGTGAAAATGGCCTGCCATCCGCACGATCCCGCCATGCCGGCCGATACCGGTTTTCGTGGGGTCCACCGCGTGCTGGGCAGCCCGGACGGATTGAAGAAGCTGCTTTCGCTGCACGAGAGCCCCTACTTCGGCCTCAACTTCTGCCAGGGCACGGTGTCGGAAATGTTGAAAGATCCGGGCAAGGAGATCTACGACGTTATCCGCTATTTTGGCTCACGGAAGAAAATCTTTAACGTGCATTTCCGGAATATCAAGGGCGGATTCGGAGATTTCCAGGAGACGTTCCCCGATAACGGCAGTGTGAACATGCTTGAAGCCGCCAAGGTGTATAAGGAAGTTGGCTATGACGGCATGATAATGCCCGACCACGTTCCGCAAATTGAAGGGGACATGCACGGTTATCAGGCTTTCGCGTATTGCTTCGGGTACATCCAGGCGGTTATCCAGATGTTATCGTAACAAAACGACGGTCGGTATTTTCCTATGCGCGGTAATACGAGAAAATCGGGCCATTGGCTTCACTTCCTAAATAGCAATGCGCTTGATTTTCAGGTGGCGTCGTTCCGGCCGCGCGGCCCGCTCGCAGCGTGATGGCCTCGGCGGGCTGTTCCGGCGCCTCGGCGAGGTTCCTTACTACGGGTCGCCGGAACGGCGGCGCCAGCTCGGCGCCGGGTCGCTCGACGCAATGGCGCCCGTTACCCTCGACGAATACCTCGGCCAGCGCGGGCAATTTGCCGGCCCCATGTCGCGAGCCACACAACACACCTTCGAATATCCGGTGGATCCGGTGCCGAGAATCGCCGTGCTTCACCGCGGCTTCCGCTCCTCGGGCGGCGTTCGCGCTTTCCCGGACGGCTGGTCGGATGAGGTGAGCGCGTTCGCTCCCGAAGCGATTGCGGCGACAGCCGCGGAACTCAGCCGGTTGGCTATCGCGTCCCGCAGCGGACGGGTTGCATTGCCATCCTTGCGCAGCGCCTCGGTGGCGTTGATTGAACTCGGCGAGCCATGGCCGGATGAGACCGAATCCGATCTTTGGTGGGACACCTTCGGCGTGCCCGTTTTCAATTATCTGCTGGGGCCATCGGGCGAGTTGCTGGCGATGGAATGCGAGGCCCGGGATGGGCTGCATGTGGTAGACGGCCGCGTCATCGTGGAGGAACAAGACGGGGAGTTGCTGATCACGCCACTGGCGGCGTCCATCGCGCGGCTGCGGACCGGATGGTCCTGCCGGGTTGAAGAGCCGCTGTGCGGTTGCGGCCGCCGCGGGGTGAAACTGGCTCAACTGGCGGGAATGGCTCCGAGTGAACTGGCCGTGGCCGCGGGTCGCTGAACCGGCGGCGATTGGCTTGGTGTTAGACCGCGGGATGTTTTCTTTCGATCTGCAACGGCTCGGAGCGCGTTCGGGAAGGTTGCACGGCCCTGCGATAAGGATGGCAATAATTCTCCGGAAATCGCCCCACCAAATCCCCGGGCGCTTGAAAGGCGAGGTACAGGATTGCCGCTATTTGACGGTTTTCTGGGCGATCAGCCGCTGAACCCGAATTCTGTTCTCCGGATTCCATTCCGGAGTTGTCCGAAGGTCCTCAAAGCGGATGATTTGATACCTCAGGAATGCTCTCAAGACTGAGTTGCTTTCATCGGCGCCGTTTTCGTAGACGACGATTCCACCGGGCTTCAGAGCCTTCCAGAAACGCTCTGCGTCGTCTTTTGTCAAGTCACGGACATAGGTAGGGTGTACGACTTGAAAGTGATGAATTTGCTGGATTCTTTTTTTGCGACTCAAATCCGTGCGTATATAGTACGCTAGGATAAGGAGGCCGTCACGATGAGCACCCCAAAATCCTTGGAATCCCTCGAACACCAGCGGGCCGACATCGCCAATCAGATCGCGGCTCTTAGCGATCTGCGCTGTGGCTCGATCACTGCCACCACCGGCCGATGCGGCAAACCGAACTGCCATTGTCATCAGCCCAAAGATCCGGGCCACGGCCCTAATCTCCGCCTGACCTACAAAAGCGATGGCAAAACCGTCACCG
>JBDTAT010000475.1:0-5816 GCA_039924505.1 Bryobacteraceae bacterium | reverse complement strand
TGGGACTCGGGAGCGCGGCCAAGTTGGATTGGCTGGAAGTCCGATGGCCGAAGCCGGGGGCTCGCGTCGACCGGTTCGAGAACGTCGCTGCCGGCCGGTATTATACGTTGAAGGCTGGCGGGCCGCTGGAATGACAACGGTGGTGCTCTTCCTGCTGGCGTCGCCGGTGGCGGTCCAGGACTATACGCAGGCTAATGCTTTTTTTGAACAGCAGAAGTATGGCGCAGCCTCCGAGGCGTTGAATCGTGCTCTGAAGGAAGATCCGAATTATGTGCCGGCGTGGACACTGCGCGGGAAGATGGCGATGGCGTTCAACCGCTTCGATATTGCGCGCGCGGCGTTCACCAGGGCGGTTACGCTCGATCCCGGTTCCGCGTATGTCCAATTCATGCTGGGATTTTTCTATTATTTCGATAACGATTTTACGAATGCGATTCCGCCGCTTGAAACTGCCGCACGCCTGAACCAGAACGATCCGCGCCCGCTGCTCTACCTGGCGATGTCGCAGGACGGACTGGCGCATCCGGACTCAGCACTGGCGCTCTACCAAAAGACGATCGAGCTGGAAACGCGAGTGGGCAAGCCGGATCCCGAGACGCACACGGCATATGGAAGGTTGCTGTCTGTATTGGGGCGGTATGAGGAGAGCGGGCGCCAGGTGGCGCGCGTACTGGAACTGGACCCGGAATCGCGCGATGGCCACTACGAACTTGGCCGCCTGGATTTCCAGAAAGGCGATTACGCCGGCGCCGCGGCGGAAGGAGAGAAAGCGCTGGCTAAGCGCGGGCCGGGCACTACCGACCGTCAAATTCACTTTCTGTTGACGCGCGCCTATTCCAGGATCGGGAAAAAGGAGTTGGCCAATCTGCACCGGAAGCTGTTCGAGGCTTCGCCGCCAACGCTACGCCGATGATGCTGCTCCTGCTTGCGCCAGCGCTGTATGTGGGCAATCATGCGTGCGCGGGGTGTCACGCCGGTATATTCAGGTCGTACAGCGCGACCCCGATGGCGCGAAGCAGCGGAATCGTCAGCGGCAAGCTGACACCGGGCGTGTTCGAGCACACAAATTCGGGAGTCAGTTACCGGATTGAATCGCCGGGCATCGTGCATATCTCGAAGGGCGCGCGGCAGACGGAGCGCAAGCTGGACTACTTCATCGGTTCGGGCGCCGCGGGGCAAAGCTTTCTTTCGTCGCAAAACGGTTTCGTGTTTGAAGCCCCAATTACCTGGTACGCGCGGCAGGGCCGCTGGGATATGTCTCCCGGCTATGAAGACGATCGCGTCTCGCGATGGAATCGCGCGGTGGAGGCGGATTGTCTCAACTGTCATTCCAGCCAGATCCGTTTCGCGCCGGGATTTGAGAACCTGTATGCCGACCCGCCGTTCGCGCAATCGGGCGTCGGTTGCGAGCGCTGTCACGGCCCCGGCTCGGAGCATGTCGCGGAGCACGGCGCCGGCCGGCCCCAGATGATTAACCCCGCCAAGCTGGACCCTGCCCGCCGCGACGCGGTGTGCGCGCAGTGCCACATGTCCGGCGAGGCGCGCATTGCGCGGGCTGGACGGCAGTTGAGGGAATACCGGGCGGGTGCGCTGCTCTCCGATTACGTCGCGTACTTCGTATACGGCCAAGCGGCGGCTTTGAAGGCCACCAGTTATGTGGAGAAACTGGCCGCGAGCCGCTGCAAAATTGCATCTGGCGAAAAGTTGTGGTGCGGGACCTGTCACGATCCGCATCGCGTTCCCGCGGCGGAAGAACGAGTGGCCTGGTACCGGGCGAAGTGCATGAGCTGCCACAACGCGGCCGAGTGCAATCGCGGCCCCGACTGCGTGGGCTGTCACATGCCGAAGGGTCATGTTGTGGACGGCGGCCATGGCGTGCTGACAGACCACAGCATTCCGCGGCGTCCTGGCCAGATTTTGCGTCCAAGCGGCGACGACTGGAAATTGCAAGCGTTCTCCATTGCCGATCGCGGTGCCCGCGAATTGGGGCTGGCCTACGCCGAGGTGGCGGCCCGGACGGGAAATTCCCGGCAGCAGGCGGAAGCCTTCCGGTTGCTTTCGCACGTGCCGCAAGACGCGGCAGTGCAACTGCGGCTGGCCGACCTTCACCGGCGGCGCGGCGATTCCGCGGCTGCGCTTGCGCTCTATGAGGCCGTCTTGCGGGCAGACCCGAACTCGATTGTCGCACTGGTGAACATCGGCGGTTATTATGGTTCGGCAGGACGGTTGAACGAAGCGATCGCGAGGTGGCGCGAAGCGTTAAAGAGAAATCCCTGCGTTCCGGAAGCCATCGTGAATTTAGGGGTGGCTTTCCACGCCCAGGGCGACCGGGCGGGCGAGGAAGCGCTTCGCAAGAGGCAGGCGAACTGTGTGGTTGAGTGAGGCGCTCGCTGCGAAGTAACCTGTCCAACCGCTCCCTGGCGTGCCCAGAGGGCGCCCAGGCCCGGAAACTCTTTCTGAACCCCAATTGACCTATGATCTGCGTAATTGGTATCGCCTTCGTGCTGCTGGTGTGTTGTTCCTGGCGCAACGGCTGGAGAGACGCATTGCTTCGCGGATTCGTGCTGTTCGGCGTGGCGGTCGCGTGCTCCACCGAAATCCTGAGCGGCGCGCACGCCTTGGCTCGATGGCCGGTGTTTGTGTTCTGGTGCCTGGTTTGCGGCGCGGCGGGATGGGCGGCATGGAGACGCAGACGCGCCATTCGATTTCCGCCGCTCCGGATGGGTCTCGTCGATGGAATTGCGTTCCTTGGGATTGGATGTACGCTGGCGCTTACTCTAGTCGCCGCCATCGCGAGCCCACCTAACAGCGCCGACGCCATGGCATACCATATGCCGCGCGTAATCTACTGGGCGCAGCAGCGCAGCGCCGCTTTCTTCCCGACCGACTACCTGAATCAGATTATTCTACAGCCTCTCGCGGAATATTTGATGCTGCATACCTACTTGCTTGCGGGCGACCGGTTCGCAAATCTCGGGCAATGGCTTGGCAGCGGGGTGTCCATCGCAGGTGTCTCCCTCATCGCCAGAAACCTCGGCGCGTCGCGCCGCGGCCAAGCGGTTGCGGCGTTGTTCTGCGCCACTTTGCCGAACGGCATACTGCAGGCGAGCGGAGCGAAGAACGACTACTTGACGGCCGGATTTCTTGTGTCGTTCGTTTACTTCGCACAGCGCTGGTCGAAACAATTCGCGAAAGGCGATGCTGTAAATTCCGCCTGCGCGCTGGCCTTGGCGTTGTTGACCAAGGCAACGGCTTACCTGTTCGCGCCGGGAATGGTGATCGCGGTTTTATGCTCCATCGCTCACCCGCGTCTGAAAAAACTTGGAGAGTTTGCGGCGATGTGCGCGGCGGCGATATTTCTTTTCAACGGTCCGCAGTACTGGCGGAACTTCAGCTTTAGCGGATCGCCGCTGGGCTACGATTCCGCCCAGGGCGACGGGAAGTTCCGATGGCGCAACGAACGATTTGGGTGGCGTGAGACCGCTTCCAGCTTACTTCGCAACACGTCCGAACAACTGGGCGCGCGCAGCGAACGCTGGAATCGCGGCGTTTACGACGCGGTACTGCGGGCGCACCGCCGGATCGGCATCAATCCTGGCGATCCGGCGACAACGTGGCCTGGGGAGCAATTCCAGCCGCCCCGGAACGCAAATCACGAAGCGGACGCGCCGAACCGCTGGCAATTGTTCCTGCTGATACTGAGCGCGGCGCTCCTGGCGTGGCGCGGGCCCCGGCTCACGCCTCTCCTATATCTCGCCGGCGTGGCGTTCGGCTTTGTCTTCTTCTGCTTCTATCTCAAGTGGCAGCCGTTCCTCGCCCGAATGTTCCTGCCCTTATTTGTCATGGCGTCCCCGGTAGCCGGTCTGGCGATCGAGAGCACGCGCTCCACCGCGATTCAAGTGGTCCTCTGTTTATTTCTGTTGAACAACGCCCGGCCGGCTTTGTTTGAGAACTGGGTCCGCCCGCTCGAAGGACCGCACAGCGTGTTCCGGGTATCCCGCCGCGAGCAGTACTTCGCCGATCTGGGCCAGTTCCACACCAGAGAAGAAACCATCGCGTCGGCGCAGGCGGCCGACGCCAGCGGCTGCTCCACAATCGGGGTCGATACCAGCCAGTTCCAGGTCGAGTATCCGTTTCTGGCGATTGTTCGTCAACTGAACCCACACGCCATTTTCATTCACACAGGCGTGACGAACCCGTCCGCAAAATTTTATAGCGATCGGCGCACAGGACGCGGCGGCGTCCTCAGCCGGGACCGGAAAAAAGCTGCCGCCGCGTTCCGTTGTGCGCCAGTCACTGAAGAGGACCCAAGGCCATGTGCGGTCGTCTGCATGAAGTGTGCCGGCTTGTCCGGGAAAGCCGCTGAATACTCCGGCGTAGGTCCGGCGGTCAAATTCGGCGATTTCGTGGTGTTCGCAAAAGGTCCGCGGGAACGCTGACGGGGGCGCGCGGCGCGCCTCAGACGCGTCCCATCCCGCACTCCAGATGCACCGCCCGCACCGCTTTCTCCAATCCGTCGCGGCGCACGATAATGGCGATGGTCAGCTCGCTCGATCCCTGCGCTATCGCAATAATATTCACGCGCTCGCGCGAGATCGCCGTGAAAATCCGTCCGGCGAGGCCCGGCGCGCCTTGCATCCCCTCGCCGACAATCGCCAGCAATCCGACGTTGCGGTCGGTTTCGATGGGCTTCAAATAGCCGTGCGCCAGCTCCATCGCCAGCGTCTCTTCCAGGCGTTCCATAACGTGCGGCAGATCCTCCTGGCGCACCAGAAAGCAGAAATTCTGCCGATAGCTGGAGCTGGTGATCAACAGAATTTCCACATTGGTGCGGTCGAGCGCTCCCATGGCCGCCGCCAGCGCCTTGGCGCCGCTCATGGCCGGGCTGGCCGGTTCAATCGACACCAGCGCCACATCGGCCATCGATGTAACGGCGCGCGGACCGCAGGCGCCCTCCACCACCGGCACAATTTTGGTCCCCGGCTTTTCAATCGCGAAGCTATTCTTGCTCCACACCGGAATTTTGCGCTCCGCTAGCGGCGCCAGCGTCCGCGGATGCAGAACCTTCGCGCCGTTGTATGCCAGTTCCGCGGCTTCATTGTAGGTGACCTCCGGCAATACGGCCGCCTCCGGCACCAGGCGCGGATCGGCCGTCATGATGCCGTCCACATCGGTCCAGATCCACAACTCCGCCGCATCGAGCGACGCCGCCAGAATCGACGCCGAGAAATCCGATCCTCCGCGCCCGAGCGTCGTCGGCCGCCCGTCCGCCGTAGCGCCGTTGAAGCCCGTCACCACCGGCAGAATGCCTTGTTTCAGCAGGGGCCCCAGCACGGCGTGCGCCTTCTCCCGCGTCGGCGCCATCAAGGGCGACGCGTTCCCGAACACCGCGTCGGTCACGATGACGTCCGCGGCGTTCACCGCCGCCGCCCGTACACCCTCCGCCTCCAGATGAGCCGCCATCAGCAGCGCCGACAAGCGTTCACCGATCGCAATCGCCTCATCCACCGATCGCGGCGGCCGCTCTCCCAGCATCCGCACGCCGTTCGCAATGCGTTCGAAATCGGCGATCAACGATTCCACTTTTGCGTGGGCCTCGCCGCGCGCGCCCGCCGGCAGCAGGGCCTCGCAGGTCTCTACGTGCCGCTGCCGCAGCTTTTCGAGATTGCTGTCCAGGTCGATCCGGTCGCCGGCCTCGGCCTTCCGCAGCGAGTCGAGCAGCAGGTCCGTCACCTTCGACATGGCCGATACCACCACCACGACCGGCCGCCGCCGTCTCTCGCCGGTTGAGATGCGAGCCGCCACGCGTATGCGTT
>JBDTAT010000474.1:0-6132 GCA_039924505.1 Bryobacteraceae bacterium | reverse complement strand
GCGTAACGCCGTCGCCGATCTGCAACGCGCGCAAACACTTCGGCGCAAATTAGCCGCCGCCGACGCGAAGGCTTCCCGCGCAATTGGCTCCGTTTCGCAAAACCGTGCGGCATCCTCTCAGCCCGTCAGCCGCCCGCCACTAACTTCGCCGCATGAATCTCTTGAAGACTCCACACCCGCACCGGATGCTGCCGCCGCGCCGCAATCGCCTCGACAGATGCCCGCGCGCCGCTCATTGTTGTAATGCACGGCACCCGGTAAGCGACGGCGTTGCGCCGGATCGCCTTTTCATCGCTGAAGGAGTGCGCGCCGGTGGTCGAAGTGTAGATCGCAAGCTGCACCGCTCCGCCCTTCAGCAGATCCACCGCGTTCGGCCGGCCCTCGTTCACCTTGAATACCGTCTTGCATTTCAACCCCGCGGCCTGCATCGCCGCCGCCGTCCCGCGCGTCGCCGCCAGTTGGAATCCGAGGCCGGCGAATCGCTTCGCCACCTCCACCGCCGCGCGTTTGTCGCGCTCATTCACGCTTACAAACACCGTGCCCTTGTCCGGCAGCGGCGTGCCCGCGCCCAATTGCGCCTTCGCGAACGCCTCGCCGAAACTCTCCCCCACGCCCATCACTTCCCCGGTCGAGCGCATCTCCGGGCCCAGCACCGGGTCCACGCCCGGGAATTTGTTGAACGGAAATACCGGCGATTTTACGAAATATTTTGGCGCCGTCAGCACCCCCGCAAGTCCTTCGGCGAAATCCGCCAGCTTCTTGCCCAGCATCAATCCGACCGCGATCTTCGGCAACGCCACCCCTGTCGCCTTGCTCACGTAGGGAACCGTTCGCGACGCCCGCGGGTTCACTTCCAGCACATACACCGTGCCATCTTTAATCGCGTACTGCACGTTCATCAACCCGATCACGTGCAGCGCCAGCGCCAGCCGCTTGGTGTGCGATTCGATGGTGTCCAGCACCTCGCGCGCAAGCGATGTTGCTGGCAGCACGCACGAGCTGTCGCCCGAATGCACGCCCGCTTCCTCAATGTGTTCCATGATGCCGGCGATCAATACATCTTTGCCGTCGCATAGCGCATCCACGTCCACCTCGGTGGCGTTTTCCAGGAACCGGTCGATCAATACCGGCCGGTCCTGCGAGAAAATCACCGCCTCCTGCATGTACCGGCGTACGCTCTCCTCATCGTAGGCGATCACCATCGCGCGGCCGCCCAGCACGTAGCTCGGCCGCACCAGCACCGGATACCCGAGCCGCCGCGCCACCTCGCACGCCTCCGCCACATTCGTCGCTGCGCCGTTCGCAGGCGATGGAATCTGCAGATCGTCCAGCAATCGCCCGAAGCGCTTCCGGTCTTCCGCCAGGTCGATATTCTCCGGGTCGGTGCCGATAATCGGGACTCCGGCATGCTTCAGCGGCAGCGCCAGGTTCAACGGCGTCTGCCCTCCGAATTGCACAATCACTCCGTCCGGTTTCTCGGTGTCGCAGATGTTCAGCACTTCTTCGAGCGTCAACGGCTCGAAGTACAACCGGTCGCTGGTGTCGTAGTCCGTCGACACCGTCTCCGGATTGCAGTTCACCATGATCGACTCATAGCCGAACTCCTGAAGTGCGAACGACGCGTGGCAGCAGCAATAATCGAATTCGATCCCCTGGCCGATCCGGTTCGGCCCGCTGCCCAGGATCATCACTTTTTTGCGGTCCGACGGATTGGCCTCGCACTCCGATTCGTAACTCGAATAGAGATACGGCGTGAAACTCTCAAACTCGGCCGCGCACGTATCCACCCGGTTGAACACCGCCCGCACGCCCAGCGACTTCCGCTTTGCGCGCACGTCGAGCGGGTTCACTCCCCAGAATCGCGCCAGCGTGGAATCCGAAACGCCATCGCGCTTGGCTTCCTGCAGCGTCTCTCGCGTAGCCGTCTCCAGATTGCCGCGCTTCAGCTCCCGCTCGGAATCCACCATCTCCCGCACTTGCCGCAGGAACCACGGATCAATCGACGTAATCTCCTGCACCTGCTCCACCGTGTAGCCTTGCTCAAACGCGAAACGGATATACCCCAGCCGGTCCGGATTCGGCGTAATCAACCGCGCTTGAATCAGGCTCTCGTCGTATTTCTGCGCCGATTCCGATTTGCCCGTTTCCAGGCTCCGCATCGCCTTCCCCAGCGCCTGTTTGAACGTGCGGCCGATGGCCATCACCTCGCCCACCGATTTCATCTGCGTGCCCAGCACCGGCTCCGCCCCCGGAAATTTCTCAAACTGCCAGCGTGGAATCTTCACTACCACGTAGTCGATGGTCGGCTCGAAACACGCCGGCGTCAGCCGCGTGATGTCGTTCTTGATTTCGTCCAGCCGGTAGCCCACCGCCAGCTTCGCCGCAATCTTGGCGATCGGAAACCCCGTCGCCTTCGATGCCAGCGCGGAGCTGCGCGAAACGCGCGGGTTCATCTCCACAATCACCATGCGGCCGGTCCGCGGGTCGATGGCGAACTGCACGTTGCTGCCGCCGGTTTCCACCCCGATCTCGCGCAAGCATCGCAGCGCCGCGTCGCGCATCATCTGGTATTCGCGGTCGCTCAGCGTCTGCGCCGGCGCAATCGTGATCGAATCCCCGGTATGGACGCCCATCGGATCGAAGTTCTCAATCGAGCACACGATGATCGCGTTGTCCGCCACGTCGCGCATCACCTCCAGCTCGTATTCCTTCCATCCCAGGACGCTCTCCTCCACCAGCACTTCATGGACCGGCGAAAGGTCCAGGCCGCGCTCCAGAATTTCGATCAGATCCTCGCGGTTGTACGCGATCCCTCCGCCCGCTCCGCCCATCGTGAAACTCGGCCGCAGAATTACCGGGTAGCCGATGCGTTCGGCAAACTCCAGCCCCTTGTCCACTTGGTTCACAAGCTGCGATTGCGGCATCTCCAGGCCAATCTTCCGCATCGCGTCTTTGAACAACAGCCGGTCTTCGGCCTTCTTGATGGAGTCGATCTTCGCGCCGATCAACTCCACGCCGTATTTTTCCAGCACGCCCGCCTCGGCCAATTCCACCGAAAGGTTCAGCGCCGTCTGCCCGCCCACCGTCGAAAGCAGCGCGTCCGGCCGCTCCTTTCGAATCACCTCCTCGGCGAATGCCAGGCTCAGCGGCTCCACGTAGGTGCGGTCCGCCAGTTCCGGATCGGTCATGATGGTCGCGGGATTCGAGTTGATCAGCACCACCTCGAACCCATCCGCCCGCAGCGCCTTGCAGGCTTGCGTGCCCGAATAGTCGAATTCACACGCCTGTCCTATGACGATCGGGCCGGAGCCGATAATCAGGATGCGATGAAGTTCGTTGCGTCGCGGCATTCGCTAGCGGCCCTTCGATTCCTCGATCAGCGTTACGAAATCGTCGAACAGGTAGTGCGAATCGTGCGGCCCCGGCGCCGCCTCCGGATGGTACTGCACGCAGAACACCGGATGGTTGCGGTGGCGGAAGCCTTCCAGCGTCTGGTCGTTCAAGTTTACGTGCGTCAGTTCAATCTCGTTCGCGTTCAGCGAGTCGGGATCGACGGCGAACCCGTGATTGTGAGAAGTAATCTCCACCTTGCCCGTCACCCGGTTCAGCACCGGATGATTCGCGCCGCGGTGTCCGAATTTCAGCTTGTACGTTTTCCCACCCAACGCCAGGCCCAGAATCTGATGCCCCAGGCAAATTCCGAACACCGGTGTCCGGCCCACCAGCTTCCGCACTTCGGCCGCTTGAAATTCCAGCGGCTCCGGATCGCCCGGCCCATTCGAAAGAAATACGCCGTCCGGCTTCAGCGCCAGCACATCGGAAGCCTGCGTCCCGGCCGGCACCACCGTAACCCGGCAGCCCACGTGCGCCAGCCTTCGCAGAATATTGCGCTTGATTCCGAAATCGTAGGCCACTACGTGATATCGCGCCGCCGCGGCAGCGGCTACCGGGTCGGACGGCGAGCAGGCATCGACGCCCGTGTCCCAGCGATACGACGCTTTCGTCGAGACGCGCGTCGCCAGATCCAATCCCGTCATCGACGGAATCCGCCGCGCCTTTTCCACCAGCGCTTTTGCGTCGCCGCCCGCGCCCGACAGCACGCCGCGCATCACGCCGCGAGTCCGCAAGTGGCGCACCAGCGCCCGCGTGTCAATCCCCGCCACTACCGGAATTCCGTTCGCCGAAAGAAACCGCTCGGCGTTTTCCTGCGAGCGCCAGTTGCTCGCCTGCGGCGAAAACTCCCGCACCACCAAGCCTTCTATATAAGGATGCCCCGCTTCGCAATCGAACTCGTTGGCGCCGTAGTTGCCGATCTGCGGGTTCGTCAGAATTACAATTTGGCCGGAATACGAGGGGTCGGTAAAGACTTCCTGGTAGCCGGTCAATGCGGTATTAAAAACCACCTCGCCGGCCCGTTCCTCGGGCGCACCAAAGCTCTTGCCCTCGAAGACCGTGCCGTCTTCCAGCGCCAGCACTGCACCAGTATTCAATTCGATGGATCCTCCCGGCAGGTGACTAACTCTTATTTCAACATGTTTCCCCGCCGTCGATCAAGCCTGAACCAACGATTTTCCGCGCCGCTGTTACCGGTTATGCGTCAGCCGGTCGTAAACGAATCCGCCGCCGCCGCCGGCCAGCGCGCCGATTCCCGCGCCTTTGCCTCCGTCCGCCAGCGCGCCAATCGCCGCGCCCGCGCCCGCCGAACCGGCGACAATTGCGGCCGATTTTTTCGCCGAACGGCGGCGATGCGCCGGCGCGTACCGCGACCTTGTGTACTCGGGATTGGTGTACTCCGGCCTGGTGTACTCTGGCGCCGTGTACGGCTCCTCCCGCGGCGCCTCGCGCGTCGTTCGCACATAATGTGTCGAGGCGTAAGCCGGCAGCGGCTCCGGCTCCACGTTGCTCACGCACGGCGCCGGCTCGCTCTGTGCGCTCTGCGTGTACGGCAGCGTCTGCCCCCCATACGCGGCCGGCTGCGCCGCTTGCGCCGGCTCGGGATTTCGCGTCCAACCCGCAACCGTGGCTGCGATCAGCAACGCGAATGCCCCTGCAATCAAACCCTCTTTCACTGGTCCCGTCATAAGAATAAATCCTCCGTCGTCGTTCGATATAGCGCGCAAAACGGAGTGCGGCGCGAAATGGTTTCCGATTGGCATGGCGGTGCGCGCCGCACCCTTTGCGCTTCTTTCCCGAGCACGCACGGTTCCATCCACCGCGGCGATTTGGAATTACGATTGCTCCTTGTTGTGCCGGCGGAGGCCTCCTTGTACCGGGATAAAAGGAATTGGATCGTTGCCGCGGCGCTCCTTGTCGTCGTTCTCATCATTGGCATTGCCGCGCATCGCGCTTTGACGACTTCGGCGATTTTTCCCGTTACCATGAATGGAAAAATTGGATACCTCGACGATTCTGGAAAGATGATCGTCGAGCCGCAGTTCAACGCCGCGGGCGCCTTCGCCGCCGGGCTCGCGCCCGTCGCCGTCGGCAATCGCTGGGGCTACATTAACCGCCAGGGGAAATTCATCATCCCGCCGCAGTTCGATGTGGCCGATCCGTTCTCCCAAGGTCTCGCACTGGCCGCCATCAACGGACGCTTCGGTTATATCGACAAGACCGGAAAGTTTGTCATCTCTCCGCAGTTCAACGGCGGCGGCCAATTCGAGGAAGGGCTGGCCCCCGTTCAAGCCGGCGGCCGGTGGGGTTTCGTCGATAAGCGCGGCCGCATGGCCGTTCCCGCGCAGTTCGATGAGGCCGGCGCATTTTCAGACGGTCTGGCATTAGTCAAGATCGCCGGCCGCTACGGCTATATCCAAAAAAGCGGCGCGATCGCCATCAATCCCCGCTTCGATAGCGCCGGAGATTTTGCCGACGGTCGCGGCGTGGTCGAAATCGGCGGCCGTTTCGGATACATCGACAAGCGCGGCCGGACGATTATCGCTCCGCAGTTCGACCGCGCCAGTGAGTTCTCCGATGGCCTCGCCGTCGTTGGCGTCGCCAACCGCTTCGGCTACATCGACAAACAAGGACGGTTTGCCATCAATCCGCAATTCGACCGCGCCGGCGATTTTATGCACGGCTTGGCCCCGGTCTGGCTGGGCGACCGCCAAGGCTACATTAACAAGGATGGGAAAT
>JBDTAT010000473.1:0-6097 GCA_039924505.1 Bryobacteraceae bacterium | reverse complement strand
TACAAGATCACCGACAAGATGGTATTCCGCGCCGGCTACGGAATCTTCTATCTGCAAACGGCGGGGTCGGGAGCCACTAACAACGACGGGTATTCGCTCGCGACTCCATGGGTCTCTACTGTCGGCGGCGACGGGATTCATCCGGCTGCTCCCCTCAGCAATCCGTTCCCGCAAGGTCTGCTGTCGCCGGTCGGCAATTCTCAGGGACTGCTGACCGATTTAGGCCTGGGCGTCAATGCGTATCAGCAGCAGCACCCCTCCGGCTACAGTCAGAATTTCAGCGGCGATTTTCAGATTCAGGTGGGCCGCGGATCCGTGGTGCAATTCGGATATTCCGGCAGCCTGGGCCGAAAGCTGCTGTGGGGCTTCGGTCAGAATGCCAACCAGTTGCCGGACACACTGCTCAGCCTGGGACCGGCGCTCGATCAGCAGGTGGCTAACCCGTTCTACGGCATCATTACGAACGGAACGCTGAGCGGCAAGACCGTGCCGGCGCAGCAACTGCTACGGCCGTTCCCGCAGTTTGCCTCGGTGAACCTTTCAACCGACACGCCCGGCGCCAGTTCCAGCTTCAACGCGTTAGTGGTTCAGTTCACGCATCAATTTTCGAGCGGCTTCAGCATTCTATCGACGTATCAATTTTCGAAAGCGCTGGATAACGCGTCGGAGACGCAGGCGTGGGAGATTGGCGACACTTACCGCGACTACAACAATCACAAACTGGACTGGTCGATCAGCGGCCACGACGTGCCGCAGAGCTTTGTGACCAACTTGGTGTGGGAGCTTCCGGTTGGCAAGGGGAAGCGCTTCGGGGCGAGCATGCCGGCCGCGCTGAACGCGGTGGTGGGCGGATGGGAGGTATCGAGCATCATTCGATTTGCCAGTGGCCTGCCGCTGCAATTCTTCGCGGCCAATACGCTGGGAGTTTACGGCTACGGAGTGGACCGCCCGAACATCGCCGGCACGGTTACATCGCCGGCTTCGTCTCCCAGCCAATGGTTCAACACAGCGGCATTCGCGCAGCCCGGCACCTATCAGATTGGCAACGCGGCGCGATGGCTGGGAAATCTGCGCTTCGAGCCGACGCACAACTCCGACATGGCGCTGATCAAGAACTTCCAGGTGAATGAGCGTATCCGCGTGCAATTCCGGGCCGAAGCGTTCAACGTCAGCAACACGCCGCAGTATGGCCGCGCCGATACCACGATCACGGATGGCGGTTTCGGAACGGTCACCGGCACGACCAACGTGGGACCGCGCGCATTGCAATTCGCCCTGAAGATTTTTTACTGACGCGAGCCGGAACTGGACAGAGGCGCTGCAACGTCCCGGCAACCGCTTGCTAACGCGCGCGGCTCGGAATGGGGTTTCCGAGCGCTCTTAGTACACGCAAAGATAATGAGATAGCTCACAGAGGCGCCATCGGTTCACGACCGCTCCCTATGGTCGCGGCTCTGCTCGGCATATCTCATACGGTCAAATGCCGCGTGCCTGCAACTTCGGCACAAAAGTGATACGCTGACCGCAGTGAAGGAGTTGCCATCCATGTCCAAGCCAATTTCCCGTCGAACGGTGCTGCGTGGCGTGGGCGCCGCGATGTCGCTGCCATGGTTGGAATCGATATCGGCCGCCGCTCCGGTGGCGGGAGCGCAGAACCTCGCCGAACCGCCGTTGCGCGTGGCATTTCTGTACATGCCAAACGGGGTGCGGCCGGACTATTGGACGCCTCCGGGCGACGATGAAGCCTACGAGTTTACCCCGCACCTGAAACCGCTGGAAGGCTTGAAGAACGACTTCCTGCTGCTGGAGAATCTCTGGCACAAGAACACTGTCGGCCGCAACGGGCACTGGCCGAAAACGCCCGCGTGGCTCTCGGGCGGCTATGTCGAGCGAACGACGGGCAACGACCTCGATTCCGGAGGAACAACCGTGGACCAGGCGGCCGGCCGCCTGATCGGCACGCAGACGCCGCTGCCCACGTTTGAATTGGGCATCGACACGCCGCGCGACGGCATCGACACCGCGGGCGGCGGATTCGCGCGGATGTACGGCTCGTTTCTCTCCTGGACCGATCCGCATACGCCGGTTCCGAAGGAGATCATCCCGCAACTGGCTTTCGACCGCCTGTTTCTAAACAACCGGACGCCTGTGGTTTCGAGTATCGATCCAAAACACCCTTCGCTGGTCGCGTCGCTTCAGCGCGATGAGACCAGCGTGCTCGACTTGGTGTCGGAGGAAGCTAAGGCGATCCACCGGGAAGGGAGCCGGACCGACCAGGTGCGGCTCGACGAGTATTTCGAATCGGTGCGCTCGGTGGAGCGGCGCCTGGAAGCCTCGATGCGCCCGCAGAAGCGCTGGATCAATCAAGGCAAGTTCCCGCTGGACCGTCCGGCGCCCGGCATTCCCGAAACGCATCAGGAGCACGTCCGGCTGATGCTCGACATCCTGATTCTGGCGTTCTGGACCGACACCACGCGCATCGGGTCCTTCATGTTCGGCGACGCGCAGACGCAGCAGGATTATTCCTTCCTGCCGGGAGTGAAGGGCGGCTTCCATTCGATATCGCATCACCGGAACATCCCCAGCCAGCGCGAGCAGTACGAAAAGATTATCAACTGGCACACCGAGCAGGTGGCGTATTTTCTGAACAAGATCCGGAGCCTGGATGAAGGCGGCACGTCGCTGCTCGATAATTCGATGGTGCTGTTCGGGGCGTCGCTCAAGGACGGGAACCGCCACGATCCGGAAAATCTTCCGCTGATTCTGGCAGGCCGCGGAAAGGGGACGCTGCGTCCGGGCCGGCGGCTGCGGGCGCCGGTGAAGACGCCGCTCTGCAATCTGCACCTGGCGATGCTGCACCGTATGGGCATCATGGACAAATCATTCGGAGACAGCACCGGACCGCTCGAAGGCCTCGGGTGAGCGCGTAGCTAGGTTTTTTACTATGCGTTTTCTTTCCGGCGTCCTGCTGACTCTGTCCGCAACCGCGTTTGCCGGTCCTAACGCTTCGCAAGAGTTCACCAGCGCCGTTCGCCCGGTGCTGGTCGAAAATTGCGGCATGTGCCACAATGGCGGCTCCACTAATCATTTCGATTTTTTAAAGGCGCGGACGGCCAAGGATATTGAGAGCCACCGCAGGCTGTGGGCGGATGTGGTGTCGCAGTTACGAAACCGCACGATGCCGCCTATCGCAACGAAACTCACCGAAGAGCAGCGCTTGCACGTGGCGGCGTGGGTGAACAACTGGTTGCTCGAAACCGCGTGCGATGCCGGCGATTATGCCGGCGCGATGCCCGTCCGGCGGCTCAACCGGCGCGAGTACGAAAATACAATCCGCGATTTGCTGGGTGTAGATCTCGCCGTCTCCGGTATTTTTCCCGCGGACGGATCGGGCGGCGAGGGATTCGATACCAATGGCGAGACGCTGTACGTGCCGCCCCTGATGATGGAGCGGTACCTGCAAGCCGCGCGACAGATTCTCGACCGCGTCATCGCGACCCCGCCGCTCTACCAGACCTTCGCCGCCGCCGCGATGCAACCTGCCGCGCTGCCTGTGGATGTCAACCCGAAGGGCGGCCGGATGCTCGCTCCCGGCCAGTCGCTTTCATCGAACGTCGCGGTATACGTTGACGGCGACTACAACTTGAAAGTGTCGATTGAGCGGCCGCACGACCGGGACGTTTCGGTGGACGTGAAAGTGGACGCGCTGGTCCCGGCCACGCTGAAATACCGCCGCGATCCCAACGGCTCCCCTACCAGCCGCGCCGAGTCGGTGCGCCTGGAGCGCGGCGTCCATACCATTACCATCATCGACGGGACGTTTCCAGTTGAGTTCTACATGCTGACAGTGGAGCAGAAACAGCAGGAACCAACCGCCGAGAAACGCGCGTTGCATTACCGCCTGTTCGGCATGGAGCCAGGCGAGGCGCCGCTGGAACCGCGCCGCGCGGCTGAACGCTTGCTTGCGGCGTTCCTGCCCAGGGCGTACCGCCGTCCCGTTGAGCCGGCCGAGGTCGATCGCTTTATGGCGCTCTACAATCGCGCGGCCAAGCGCGGCGATCCGTATGAGGAGCGCGTGAAATTGGCGCTTGAGGGCGTACTGGTATCGCCCCGCTTTCTGTTTCGTCTGGAGGCGAGCGACCCCACGCCTGGAGTTCATCCGCTCGGCCAGTACGACATTGCGTCCCGCTTGTCCTACTATCTGTGGTCCACAATGCCGGACGCGGAGTTGATGGGTCTGGCTGCGCAAGGGCGGCTGCAGGATAGCAAAGTGCTCGTCCAGCAGGTGGACCGGATGCTGGACGATCCCCGTTCCCGGACGTTCACGAGCGCCTTTGTAGGACAGTGGCTGGGCACCAAGGATGTCGGCGGACGGCTGGCGCCGGCGATCGCGGAACTTCAGCAATATTACACGCCCGAAGTCGCCGCCGACCTGCGCGAAGAACCGGTGCTGCTGTTCCAATCCATCCTCGATGGAAACCGCAGCGTGATAGAACTGCTGGACGCGAATTACACGTTTCTAACGGAACGGCTGGTAAGGTTCTATCAGTTGGAAGGCCGCGTGCCGCCGATTGAGGGCAGCGGGTTCCAGCGTGTGGATTGGCCGGATAATCGGCGGGCGGGCATTTTGGGACTAGGGGCGGTGCTGGCGATGACTTCGCATTACCGGTACAGCAGCCCGGTGTTGCGCGGGGCCTGGGTGCTGGACACTTTATTCGGAACGCCCGTTCCGCCTCCGCCTCCGGATGTGCCGCCGCTCGAGACCAAGGGCCACGACGTGACGGGATTAACGATGCGCCAAATGCTGGAGCGGCACCGCGCCAGTCCCGCCTGCGCGGCTTGCCACAAATTGATGGACCCGATCGGCTTTGGCCTCGAAAATTTCGATTGGATGGGGCGATGGCACGACCGGGACGCGGCCGGACGGACGATCGACGTATCGGGCGCGCTGCCAACGGGGGAGAAGTTCTCCGGTCCGGTGGAGCTTCGTCAGTTGCTACTCAAGCGCAAGGACGACTTCGTGCGGCATCTGACGGCCAAGCTGTTCGGCTATGCGCTGGGGCGCAGTTTGCAGGACGGCGACCAGTGTACCGTTCAGCGCATCGTGAATGCGGCCGGAAAAGATAATTACCGGGGACGCACGCTGATTCGCGAAATCGTGCTGAGCACTCCGTTCCGGAATAGCCAGGGAGGCGCCGTCGCGGTTTCTGCACCGGTTGCGGCTCCGCCGCCACGTCCGGCGGTGCATCTGCTGGGCGACAAATAGCGCACCGGTAAAAGTTGGCGCCGGACTGCGTTAGCATGAGTGCTGATGCAAAAATGCGTGATTCCGGCCCTATTCTCGTTCTGCGTTCTATTGACCGCTCCGCTCACCGCGCAGGAAGTTCGAAGCGACACCGTAATCGTAACCGGTTCCTATGAACCCATCCCGCTGGAGGAATCGAACCGCGCCGTCGACGTTTTCGATCTGACGGCTCAATCGCGGCTGCTGGCTTGCTCCATTGCCGATTTCCTGCGTCTGGATCCATCGGTCGACGTACAGGCGCGCGGTCCCGACCTGGTGCAGGCCGATCTATCGATCCGCGGCGGGAACTTCGGCGCCACCTTGGTGATGGTGAACGGCATGCGCGTTAGCGACCCGCAGACCGGCCATTTTAATCTCGATATTCCCATCCCGCTTGACGCGATTGGCCGGATGGAAGTGTTGAAGGGATCGGGCTCGGCGATTTACGGTTCCGATGCCGTCGACGGGGTGGTGAATATTATCACGCGCACGCCGGAAGCCACCGATTTCCGGCTGCGAACGGCGGTTGGGAACTTTGGCACGAATCAGCAAAGCGGCGCGGTGACGCTGGTGGAGCGGAAGTTCACCGAACAGCTCTCGTTTTCACGGGACTTTTCGACGGGCTTCATGGACGACCGCGATTATCGCAATGTCTCTCTGGCATCGGCGACGCACTGGCGCAGCCGGCTGGGCGCGACCGACGTGCTGCTGGCGGGAGACGACCGGCCCTACGGCGCCAATCAGTTTTATGGCAATTTCAATTCCTGGGAGCGCGTGAAGAGCTGGTACGCGGCCGCCCGCCAGGAGATCGGC
>JBDTAT010000472.1:0-7822 GCA_039924505.1 Bryobacteraceae bacterium | reverse complement strand
CGACGACGTTCAGCATTTCATCGGTGGATTCGGCGTCGGGCGAGAGCACCGGATGAACGCCGTACACCACCGACAGCGCGCGCATGGCGGTGCGGCTGGGAGTGAACGCATAGATAGGAACCGGCGGGCGGTAGCGCGCGATCAACCGGGCGCTGAAGCCGCTGGCGGTGAACACGACGATGGCCGCGACGCCCGCCGAACAAGCGGCGTGGTAAGCGGCGCTGGCGACGATGGCCGAGTGGTTGGAATTGTCCTGGTTCGCGCTGAGGTCGGGAAAGCCGCGCTTTGAAACCACCGACTCCACCTCCAGCGCAATTGCCACCATACGCCGCACGGCCTCGACCGGATACTTGCCGCTGGCGGTTTCCGCGGACAACATCAGAGCGTCGGTGCCGTCGTAAATTGCGTTGGCCACATCGCTGACCTCGGCGCGGGTAGGCACGGGGTGTTCAATCATGGATTCCAGCATTTGCGTGGCGGTGATGACGAACTTGCCCTGCTGGCGCGCACGCTCGATGATGGACTTCTGCATGGTGGGAACTTTTTCGAGCGTGGTCTCGACGCCGAGATCGCCGCGGGCTACCATAACGCCATCGGAAAACCGCAGAATATCGTCGAGGTTTTCCCACGCCTCGGGCTTTTCAATTTTCGAGACGAGCGGCGTGGTGGAATTGCGGGCGCGAAGGTGTTCGCGCAACTGCAATAAGTCGGCGGCGGTGCGGACGAAGGAGAGCGCGACGAAATCGACGCCGTGCTCCAGGCCGAATTCCAGATCGGCGATATCTTTTTCGGTGAGCGCGGGCGTGCTGAGGCGCACGCCGGGTAGATTGATGCCTTTGCGGTCGGTAATGGGCCCGCCGCGAATCACTTCGCAGACGACCGACACGTCGTCGGTGGAGAGCGCCCGCAATTCAACGCTGCCATCGGCCAGCAGAATGCGGTCGCCGGGCCGGACATCCTGCGCCAGGCGCTGATAGGTGGTGGAAGCTATCTCAGCGGTGCCGAGCACCGGCTGGATGGTGATGGTGAAACGCGCGCCGTCATGCAGTAACGCGTAACCGTCTAAAAATTTACCGAGCCGGATTTTAGGGCCTTGCAGATCGAGCAGGATTCCGGCGTGCCGGTTCATTTGGGAACAAGCTTCGCGAATCATCCGAATGCGCGCGTCGCGGCCCTCCGGCGACCCATGCGATGCGTTGAGGCGGAACACATCCACCCCGGCGTCGAGGAGCTGATGGATCGCATCGGGAGATTCGTTGGCGGGGCCGAGCGTAGCGACTACTTTTGTGGAACGGCTACGCAAAGACATTTGAGGGCGAGGACATGCGGCTTCCCTTTGATTGTAAGGGAGCCGGCGGGAGCGGGCAAATCGCCCGCGCCGCGCGGCCGTCCATCGTTTTGCGGGAGCGGAGGAAACTGCGAAACTGGAGTCATGATTCCCGGTCTCCACCGCCATTGCCTCCGATTCTCAACCGAATGCCGCCGCCGTGGCCGGAGTCCGTCCGCCGCTCGTCATCGCGCGCTGAGCCCGGCTGCGCGGAATCGGACGATGAGCTGTACGCCGCCGGCGTCCCAGCCACACCGATGAGCACACCCCCCGCAGCCGGCCCGGCGCCGCCCAACTCCACGTCCGCTTGGGCGCCGCTGTTCTCGCCGGTGTTCCGGACGTTATGGCTGGCCTCGGCCGTCTCAAACATCGGCACGTGGATGCAGAACGTCGGCGCGGCGTGGCTGATGACCATTCTTTCACCGTCGCCGCTGCTGGTGGCGCTGGTGCAGACCGCCACGACGCTCCCGGTTTTTCTGCTCAGCATTCCCGCCGGCGCGCTCGCGGATTTGGTGGACCGGCGGAAGCTGCTGATCTTCACGCAAACCTGGATGCTGGGCGCGGCGGCCGCGCTGGGCGTTCTGACGATGTTCGGCAAAACCGGACCGTGGACCCTGCTGCTGCTTACCTTCGCGCTCGGCATCGGCGCCACCATGAACGGGCCCGCGTGGCAGGCGATTGTGCCGGAACTGGTGCCGCGCGAGCAACTGGCGTCGGCCATCGCGCTGAACTCGGTGGGGTTCAACATCGCGCGCGCCGTCGGCCCGGCGCTGGGCGGCCTGGTGATCGCGGTCTCCAACACCGGCAGCGTATTTATGTTGAACGCGCTGTCGTTTGTCGGCGTCGTGATCGTGCTCTATTACTGGAAGCGGGAACGGCATGAGCCGGGCGTGAACAGCGAGAGCGTTGTGTCCGCCATCTGGTCCGGCATCCGCTATGTGCGGTTCGCTCCCGAGCTGCACGCCGTGCTGGTTCGTGTCGGCGCGTTCGCGCTGTGCGCCAGCGCGTTATGGGCGCTGCTGCCCGTGATGGCGAGCCAGCGGCTGGGCAGCGGCGCCGGCGGTTACGGCGTGTTGCTCGCCTGCCTCGGTGTCGGTTCGGTAATCGGCGCGGGCCTGCTGGCGCCATTGCGGACGCGTCTGACGGTGGATCAACTCGTGATGGGCGGCGTGGTCTTGTTCGGAATTGCGAGTTGCGGCTTGGCATTACTGACCAGTTTTCCGCTGGTCGCGGCCGCCATGCTGCTGGGCGGCGTGGCCTGGATGGCGGTGATGTCGAACTTCAACGTGGCTGCCCAAACCGCCCTGCCGCACTGGGTCCGCGCGCGCGCCCTGTCGGTTTACCTGCTTGTATTCCAGGGCGACATGGCGGTGGGGAGTTGGATTTGGGGCGAAGTGGCGGCGCGCTTTTCTCCGCGCGCGGCGCTGCTGGCGGCGGCGGCCGGTCTCCTGCTCGGCTTGACGGCGGTGTTCCGTTTCAAGCTGCACGCCATCGACGCCCTCGATATGACGCCCTCCCTGCATTGGCCCGAGCCCGAGCTGGTGGCGAAATTTGCGCCCGAAGACGGACCCGTGCTGGTGATGGTGGAGTACAAAATCGATCCGGCCGCGGCCGCGAAGTTTACCCGCGTCATGCACGCCCTCGGCCAGATCCGCCAGCGCGACGGCGCCATTCGATGGGATGTCTTCGCCGACGCCGCGACGCCCGGCCGCTACGTCGAATCGTTTTTAGTCGACTCCTGGGGCGAACACTTGCGCCAGCATGAGCGTGTCACCGTTTCCGACCGCGCCGTCGAGGAGCGCGCGCACGCGTTTCACTTGGGCGACGCCCCTCCGGCGGTGACCCACTGGATCGCCACGCGCGATGCGGACTGAACGGGAGCCGGCGCGGTTTCGAGGGCGCGCCCATGATTTCCGCGAGCGTGTGGACCTTCCCCGCCCACGCGCGCCTGAATTCCAGCAACCGGTAAAGACCATGTCATTACGATGTGATACCTTGATTTCCAGGAGACCCTGTGCGTGTTGCAAAACCGGAGGCTGGCAGGCGCGAAGCGCTCAATATTCGCATTAAGCCGCAGGTGCGCGAATTGATCGATCGTGCGGCCGAACTCGTTGGCAAGAACCGCACGGATTTTGTCCTGGATGCTGCCCGCCGCGCTGCCGAAGACAAGCTGTTGGAGCGCACCGTCTTCCTGGTCAGCCCTAAAATCTATCGCCAGTTCCTGGCGCGCCTCGATGCTCCGCCGCGCCCGAACAAACGGCTGCTCAAGAGCATGCGGACGTCCGCTCCGTGGGAGTGAGCGCGCCTCTTTCGCCTCCCGAACCGCTTACTGGCGATCACCGGGTTGACAGCTTCGATTCGGGCGAGCCCGTACTCGACGACTGGCTGAAACGCCGCGCGCGCGCGAATCAGGCGAGTGGCGCATCCAGGACTTACGTAGTATGCAAAGGCAAGCAAGTCGCCGGCTATTACGCCCTCGCCTCCGGCGCCATCGCGCAAGCGGGCGTTCCGGGCAAGTTCCGGCGGAACATGCCGGATCCTATCCCCGTCGTGGTCCTGGCCCGCGTGGCTGTGAATCGCAATCGCCAGCGGCGTGGACTGGGACGGTCGATGTTTCGCGATGCGGCGTTCCGGGTCATTCAGGCGGCCGATACCATCGGGATTCGGGGCATCGTGGTCCACGCGATCTCCGAAGACGCGCGAAGATTCTACATCGCACTCGGCTTCGACCCGTGCGCGGTTGAAGCAACGACTCTTATGGTCGGGCTACGAGACCTTCGGGCCGCACTTGAAGCCCGGTCCTGACGCCGCCGAATCCCATTCACCAAAGATAGATAGATCGGGCCTCAACATTTCGGGCACGGCCTACTCTTCGCGAAGAGCATCCATCGGGTCGAGACGCGACGCCTTGCGTGCGGGCAAAAATCCGGCCAGCAAAGCAACCAAAGTCAGCACGGAGGCGGCCAGCGAAAGCGTCCACGGGTCATTCGCCTTCATCCCGTATAGAAAGTTTGCGATGAAGCGCGTGGTCGCGATCGCCGCGCCTAGTCCGATCGCCAGTCCGATACCGGTCAGGACCGCTACCTCTCCGAGCACCATGCGCAGCACGCGCGGCTGCTGGGATCCCAGGGCCATGCGAATCCCGATTTCATTCTTTCGCCGCGCCACGTTGTACGACATTACGCCATAGAGTCCGATGGCCGCCAGTATCAGAGCGAGGGCGGCGAACAATCCCGAGAGCGTTGCGAGTAATGTTTCCCGCTCGATCGACTCGTCAACCTTGGCGGCTAGCGTCTTAAACTCAATGGCCACGTCGCGGTTGACGGCGGCGATGGCCGGTTTCACGCCCGGGATAAGCGCGGCAGGTGCGCCGCTGGTGGCCCGCAGCTCAAAACTGGTGAGCGGGCCGGGAATTCCGCCTTGGCTCCACGGAATAAAGACGAAGGGCGACGGTTCATCCCGCAGCGAGCCATATTTCGCGTCCTTCACGATGCCGATGATCTCTACCGGACCACCAAGGACATTCCCGTCCCGGATGCGGAAACGTTGCCCGAGCGGATTCGTCATGCCGAAGTATTTTTGGGCCATGGATTTACCGATGATGGCCACCTTCTGCGAAGTAGCCGTGTCATGGCGGTTGAAATCGCGCCCTCCGATGACCGGAGTGCCGAGCGTTTCAAAGTACCGGCCGCTTACGTTGTTGAAAGATGCCATGGCGTCATCGCGCGATTTTGGAGTGTAGCCTTCGACCACCACTTCAGCGGCCCACCGGCAGTGGCACACCGGCGTGATGGAGGAGACACTGGCCGAGCGAACGCCCGGAATCGTGTGCAATTTCTCCAGCATCTCCCGATACACGGCGGCCCATCGCTCCTTCGGATAGTTTCCACTGCGGAGATCGACGCTGACCAGCAGAACGTGTTCGCGATCGAATCCCGCATACAGGGAAATGAGTTTTACAAATGTCGAGAGCATCAAGCCGGCGCCCACCAGCAGAACAAGCGACAGAGCCACCTGCGCCACCACCAGCATTTTGCCCAGGCCGGCCTTCGACCCTTCAATGACGCCGCGCGCGTTGGCTTTCATGGCGGATTGCGGATCGGCGCGAGCGCCCCGCCAGGCCGGCGCAACACCGGATAACAGGCCGCTGAGAAGGGCCACGCCCGCTGTAAACGCGAGGACCCGGACGTCCAGCTTGAGATCGAGAGGAGCGTCCAGGAATCGGACCAGCAGGCGCGCGCCCCATTCGGCTAACAGAATTCCCGCAATTGCGCCCGCGCCCGTCAACAGCAGGCTTTCGGTCAGCCACTGGCGGATCAGGCGTCCGCGTCCGCAGCCCAGCGCCATGCGAATCGCGGCCTCGCGCTGCCGGGCCGCGCCGCGCGCGAGCAACAGGTTCGCCAGGTTCGCGCAAGCGATCAGCAGCACCACGCCAACCGCCGTCAGTAGAACCATCAGCGCCTGGCGGTATTCCCTGCGCAGATAGGAGATTCCGTTCGCGGCGGACTGCGTATCGAAGGTCCGCTTCAAATACCGGTCCCGGTCCTCGGGCCGCCAGTTGCGGCCATCTTCTCTTTCAACTCCCTGCCGCTCGAGAGTGTCTTTATAAATCTCCGGCGCAAGCATTTTCAGGCGGGCCGCCGCCTGCGCTGCCGAGACCCCGCGCCTCAGGCGTCCCATCACTTGCAGCCATCCGACGGGCAGGTAGTTGATCTCGAGCAGGCTGGCGTCCCCGCCACGAATCACCGTTACCGCACAGAGAGGGACCATTACGTCCGCCGAGCCGCCGACCTCGGTCCCGTTAAATCCGGGCGGCGCTACACCCACGATCTCGATCGGATGTCTGTCGATGGAAATGGCCTTGCCAAGGACGCCGGCACGGCCGCCATATTCCCTTTGCCAGAAGCCGTAACTCAGGACCGCGCGTCCCGCACAGCCGCGCGTGTCGTCGGCAGGCGTCAGCGTTCGGCCGAGCAGCGCGTGTACGCCCAACGTCTCGAAATATTGCCCCGACACGTAGTTGCCATGCACCGGGCGCACTTCGCCGCCAGCCGCGAGATTGAAGCCCCAGCGGCCATAGGCGAAGATTCCCGAGAATACGTCCTGGCGATCGCGGAGATGTTCCCAGGTGGGGTTGCTGAAGCCCTCGTAACTCTGCTTGCCCATCATCACTTGGAGCAATTCTTCGGGATGGCTCACGGGCAGCGGATTTGAGCCCCCACAATCGTCACACGCTATCCTTGGCCGCAGAGATCACCGCAGCCGTCGATGCGACGCTCACCCTCGTCCACATCGCGGCTGGCGTGGAGGTCTGGGGCCCCGGCGGTTCCGACGTCGACCCTGTGTGGAAGGAACGGATTGTCAGCGTTGCCACACAGGAGATCGCTGAGCTTCAGAAGGACGTGGGTACGAAAGCCGAAGTCGTCATCGAAAGCGGCAATGTCCCGGAGTTGCTGAACCGAGCGGCAGAGCAAACGAAGGCTGACGTCCTGGTCATCGGACACATCCCTGGGCGCAGCCATTTGGGGGACAACGGCAACGGTTATGGGATCATTCGAGAGTCGCGCATCCCGGTCCTCAGCGTTTGAGGACTCCGATCCTTTAATCGTGCGGCGGAGACTCCATAGCCGCGCTTAATATCAAACGTCGCTCCCAGGAGAAAGTGCTGCCCTCAATGGGAAGTGCTATTTGAGGCAGAAATAGAGCTTACATACGCGACGAGTGCCTTTAGTTCGTCCCCGCTCAGGGATATTGGTGGCATTCCACCTTGTTGCATGCGAGCGGTTGGATGCCGCAGCATCGTGGTTAGGAGCGCAGGTGCGAGGCTCTTGCCAGTACCCGCAAGCGCAGAGGCTGCTGCTGTGCCTCCGATACCATTGGGCCCGTGACAGTCAGCGCAGCCGTGTACTTTGAATATCGCTGCCCCTTTGGACTCCTCTTTCGAGGGTCCGGCGGCCGCGGCTGGTTTCGCTTCAGCTGGCGTAGGTGAGGACGAGCCGGAAGCGGGTGGAGTCGCCGCAGCGGCGGCCGATGTTCCCCCGAGGCTGGTCACATACGTAACCAGTGCTTCCATATCAGCAGCATTCAACGTCAGAGGGACCATGCCGGCAGTTTTCATCGCGGCATTGGGCGCTTTCAGAAGCGCTGTCAATTGAGCTGGCGGATATTGACTGGAAATATGAGTCAGCGCTGGCCCAACGCCGCCACCTCCGCTCGCTCCGTGGCATCCACTGCAGCGTTGAGAATCGAAAATGGCCTTTCCGTGGGCGGCGGTTGCGCCGCCTGCCGAACTTGCAGTTGATGCTTTCGACGGCTCGGCTGCCGCAGCTGGTTCCCCTTTAGCAGGCGCAGGAGAGGGCGAACCGGAAGCCGGTGGTGTCGCCGCAGCGGCAACCTTCGGCGGCTCGGCGGCCGCAGCCGGTTTCGCTTGAGTCGGCGCAGGTGAGGGCGAACCGGAAGTGGGTGGTGTCGCCGCAGCGGCGGCCGATGTTCCTC
>JBDTAT010000471.1:0-9487 GCA_039924505.1 Bryobacteraceae bacterium | reverse complement strand
GCGTAACGCCGTCGCCGATCTGCAACGCGCGCAAACACTTCGGCGCAAATTAGCCGCCGCCGACGCGAAGGCTTCCCGCGCAATTGGCTCCGTTTCGCAAAACCGTGCGGCATCCTCTCAGCCCGTCCGTCACCCGCCACTAACTTCCCCGCAACCGCGGACGGCGTCATTCCACCCTGTGACTGCCCGATCTGAGCCGCGACATGAGTGACCCTGTTCCTCAACCGCGGCCGGCCACACTCCAAGCCTGGGCGCCCTCTGGGCACGTAAGGGCCTCGAAACCGAGCCGCGACCGCAGGGAGCGGTTCCCGGCCGACCCCGGTTTCTCAACGGAGCGGTTCCCGCCACCGCCTTACAGCATGGGCCGCAGCACCAAGTCGATTCCGACCATCACCACCGATGATGCCGGAATAACCAGCAGCGCTTTTTTCAACCGCTTCGGATCGCCGCCGGCAATCGCGCCGATGATGTGGGAGCTGACCGCAAGGCCAATCCACCCGCATGTGATCACGATGCCCATTGCAGTCGCGGTCATGCGCGGAAATGCGTCGCCAACCATCGCCAGCGTGGTAGGAAAGACGGGCGCCATGGAGATGCCGGCGAGAAACACCAGCACTCCGGCGGCTATGGGATGCGATGTCCTCAGCATCAGGAATGTCGTAATGGCCATTAGGACCGATGCGGCAAGCGTCACGTTGACGGCCGATACGGAGCGCAAAACCTGCGAAGCGCCCACCCGGCCCACCAGCAAGCCGAGAGCGAATCCGAGCGAGAGAATATTCAACGCGCGCGATTCTGGAATGCCCTGCGCAATCAGATGCTGCGCCAGCCAGTTCCAGACGCCCACCTCACAGGTGACGTAGAGGAATAAAAACAGTGCGAGTAGAAACAGCACCGGCTTGCCAAGCACCGGGCCTACCTCCGAGAAGACGAAGCTGCGATCACCCGAAGGCGGCGGCATCGCCGTGGCGATGTGTACCGCGAGCGTAACCGCGGTGAGCGATGCCACCAGGTAACACAGCCGGACGGAATTGCGTGACAGCAGATTCGCCGAGATGAATGGCGTCGCCAGGCCGCCCAGCCCGAAGAACAGGTTCAGAAGATTCAACGTAGTACCGCGTTCGGCCGGATTAATGTCGCTGACCAGCGCATTCGCTGCCGTCACGATGACGCCGCCGCCCAGGCCGAGCAGAAACAAATACAACCGGACAGTGCCGTAGCCGGTGGAATTCGGCAGCAGGAACAGCGCTCCCGCGATGATCGCAAGACCGATGACCAGCGCCACCTTCTTGCCTTCGTTGTCGATCATGGGACCCACTCCGACGGAGGCAATGATGAGGCCCAATGCCTGGGCCAAAGCGATGCCGCCGTTTTGTTTCGGCGACAGATGGAAGCGGGCGGACAGATCCGGCAGGATCGTGCCGAGCATGGCGGCGATCATTCCATATACGAAGATCGCGAGAATCGCGGCGAGTATCAGCATAGCGTTTCACGATCTTATCATGGCCGCTGCGTATCGATGGTGGGATACTGGTAGCAGTGAGGCATACTTGTGCCGAAGCTTTTCGAAGGATTAAAGGAAGATCGGGTGCCGCGCCGGGCGTTGTTGGTGATGCCGTTCGCATTCGGCGGATTGGTGGCGTTGGCCTCGAAAATACGGGTGTCATCCATGAACAGAACAGACGATTCCAAGACAGACCGCCCGGCGGGCGCGCCGCACCAGGTCGCCATCGTCGAGTTTAACGACCGCGGCGAACGCGATGGATTGGTCACCGTCCCGGCCGTCGAACGCAGCGACGCCGAATGGCGGCGCCTGCTGAGCGCTCCGGCCTTCTCCGTAGCGCGCAAGCAAGGAACCGAACACGCCTTCACGGGCGAATACTGGAACAACCACGACCGCGGATTGTATCGCTGCGTGTGTTGCGGAAACGCCTTATTCCTTTCCGATACCAAGTTCGATTCGGGTACCGGATGGCCGTCGTTCTACGCACCCGTGGCCGCCGAAAATGTCCAAACCGCGAGCGATTCCACGTTGTTGGCCGAGCGGACCGAGGTGCTGTGTACCAAATGCGAGGCCCACCTGGGACACGTTTTCGAAGATGGCCCGCCGCCGACCGGACTACGCTATTGCATGAATTCCGCCGCACTGCGGCTCGTGCCGGTGAAGGGATAAAACGCCCCATTCCGAGCCGCGCGCGTAAGCAAGCGGTTGCCCTATTTACGTCGAATCTCTCGGTCGAAGACCCGCTCCGGCCAGAGTGCTTCTTAGAAATCCGCTGTTATTTCCAGCCGAGGTTTTCGTACCACTTCAGATTGGTCGTGGCGGAACCGATGCAGGCGATGTCGGGGCGGCCGTCGCCATTCAAGTCGGCGATCGCGCAGGCGGCGGCTGAGATCCCGCCGTCATCCAGCACGGTGCGGGTCCAGTGTTTGGCCTGTTTGTCCTGGCAGGAATAGATCAGCACCTGGTGGCCCTTGCCGCGATAGCCGGCAACGATTTCGTCGTTGCCATCGCCATTCAAATCGCCGGTCCAAAGCGTGTGGCCGTCCACCAGGCTTGTATCGATCGCGTTTCTCTGCCACGCGCCGTGAGTTTCAGTGTACACCGCGACCTGATTGCCGTGCCACGGTTCAATGGAAGCAACGAAGCGGCGCCTGCCGATGTGGCCGACCGCGATATCGCTGGCCCCGCATTTCGGCCACGGAGACGGATCGCCCTTGGCGATTTCCGTGCGCGTCCACGCGCCGTCCTTGCCGTAGCGGTTCAGATCGATGCCGCTGAAGCTGGCGGTGAGAATCGCATCGCGGCCGCGGCCGTCCCAATCGACGATGTAGATGCCATGCTGCACGCCCTCATCGGCGTTGGAGATCGATTCGCGCTTCCACACGCCGGGACGATAATAAACCAGCGGGACATGATCGCGGTAATCGGGCGCGGTGGCGTTCGCGCCGGTGAGCGGTGCGTTCACCAGCACCTTCCGCCCGGAGCCATCGATGTCCGCCCAGCGCAGTCGGTGTGAAGTAGTGAGGCGGTCGATTTCAGTCACCTGCCAGGGCTGCAGCGGGTCTCCCTTGTGATGCAGCAGCGAGACAATTCCGATGCTTTTTTTCGCTTCATTAGCGAACTCCTGCGCGAGAACGATTTCCGGGATGCCATCGCCGTCGTAGTCCCACGCCGCCAGATTGATCATGTGATTGAGCCCGGTGGCAAGCACGTGGCGCTGCCAGCCGGGGTTCTCAAACCAGACCAGATCGTGCAGGCCGCTGGCGAGCGCAATCAGATCCGGCTTGCCGTCGTGATTCAGATCGGCCACGACCACTTGGTAACCACCTTTTAAGTCGGTCGCGAGCACGTGTTCGCGGAATTTGGCCGGCGGATTCGCCGCGGCCAGCGTCAGGGACGCGAGCAGCAGTAGCGTAACGTAGCGCATGTCTAATACAGCGTACTTGAATTAGCGCCCGCCGGTGAACTTGCGGCCCCCGGGTTTCGTAGTAGGTTAGAAGCGCAAAGGGTGCGCCGCGCACCATCGTCCGAGGCAGAAACGGTTTCGCGCCGCACTCCGTTTTGCGCGAGTTTCTAAGGGAGCGCACATGCAGGGGCATATCAAAATTCTCGGGATCTTGCACATCGTTTTTGGCTCCCTCGGCGTGATGTTCGCGCTTGGGATTATGGTGGTTTTCGGCGGTATCGCGGGCGTGATTCAGGCCACCGGATCGACCACGGATTCGGCGGTCGCGGCGCCGGTTCTGGTAATAATCGGCGGACTGGTGATGATCTTCATCCTGCTGGTCTCGGTGCCCGGAATCATCGCCGGCATCGGATTGCTGCAGTTCCGGCGGTGGGCGCGCGTGCTGACCATCGTGATTTCGGCGCTGGATTTATTGCACGTTCCGTTCGGCACGGCGCTCGGAGTGTATGGTTTGTGGGTGCTGCTTTCGGTGCAGGGAGAAGCGCTGTTTCAATCTACCGGGTAAGGATCTCTTCGAAGAACTTTACCGCGCGCGGGTCCTTGGACTGGCCCAACCAGAACATCGCCTGCTTGCGAACGGCCGGCGTCCGGTTCGTGCGGGCAACTTCAATCAATAAAGGCACGCCGTCGCCCTTGGGGATTTGCGTGAGGGCGAATACAGCGCGGCGCTTCACTTCGATTTCGGGGTCGTTGAGAATAGCGGCGCCGATCTCGGTGGCCGCAACCTGGTGCGCGGCCCGTTGCGCCAGCCAGAACAACGCTTGCCCGCGCACGTGCGGACTCTTGTCGTCATGCGCCGCTTGAATGATCGCCCGCATCGCGTCTGGTTCGCGGCTTTCAGAGAGCGCGAAGATCGCATGTTCCCGAACGCGATCGCTCGGGTCTTCATGCAGCACGCGCAGCAGCATTTCGTACCCGTGACGGCCGCGCGAATTGCCCAGCCAAAACGCGGCGTCGCGGCGGATTTGTTCGGGCTGATTCGCGCCCACCAGACGGTCCAGCGAAGCGTCGGCCGCCGGATCGTTCGTCAACGCAATCGCGGCGATGGCCGAATTGTTCGGCAATTGCGGGAGCAGCGTTTCGACCAGAGCGACGCTTTGCGGCGCGGCCACGCCGGTCAGCCAGTACACCGGAAGGCCGCCGGCATCGATCACGCAATCGGGCGACGAAGTGCGGATCTTCTCGACCTTCTTTTGATTGATTCGATAGAAGACGTAGAACTCCTGGGGTGCGGCCGGGTTTACTGCGCCGTTGCGCCCTTCGAGCGCTTCTTCGCACATCCGCTGATGGCCGGCAACTGCCGGAAGCTGGTATCCGATCCACGCCGGATCGGATTGCGCGGCAACCAGCGAACGGAATTGCGTTTCCAGATTGCCGTTCACGTTGCGCGTCTGGATACGGGCGTTTTCAAGTCGCGGCGGCTGGGCATTTGCAGCCGTGGCGCAAAATGCAAGCAGGACGATGGCGGATTTCATTTGTTCAAAAGCTCCATCATGTAGTCGTTTGCTTCCTTGGACCGCATCATCGAGAGGCGCTCCACGATTCGCTTCTTCAATTCGGGGTCGGTTTCCTTGCGGGCGATATCGATCAGCGGCTTGACGCTCTGCTGGATGAAGAGCGCGTTGACGATCTGGGCCTTGACGTCTTTGTCCGTTTCCGAAGAATACAAGGACACGAGCGCATCGGCGGATTTGTCGCGCGGCGAAATGCCTAGAAGATGAATTGCGGTAGTGCGGAGCTTGGGGTTCTTCTCTGTTTTTGCGATCTCGATTAGCTTAGCCGTATTGCCGCCCGTGAAAATGCCGTGCAGGATGGCATCCTTCACCTCCGGTGACGATTCAGTCGTGTAAAGCTGCGCCAGTTCGGTTTGACCACCGTTGGCGCCGAGCATCTCGATCGCCTCGCGGCGCAAATCCGGATCTTTTTCGCTGCGGGCGGCGGCGGCCAAGTCAGCGCGATCGCCGGTGGCCATGAAGCTGCGCAAGGCGGCGCGCCTCACCGCCAGGTCGTGCGAAGAGTTGTAGATCTCCGAGAGGAGCTGTCGGCTTTCGGATGTTCCGAGCACACCGAGATACTCCACCGCCTTCATCTGAACGTCGGGATTTGCGCCGCCCTTGGCGTACTGGGCGAGAATCTCCCGCGCCTTCGCGCTCCGGCTCTGCGCCAGCACGAACAACGCCCGCTCCTTCAGTTTGGGTGGATTCTTCGGATCGGCGAGAAGCTTTTCGATCAGCGGGACGGTGCGGTCCGGGTCCGAATTGATGAGGCTGTTAATGGCGAGCAATTTCAGATCCTCATCCGATTGGCTCTCCGGCGATACGCCGTGCCCGGAAGCCTGACCGACTTCGGTGGCGAGAGCGTGCGCATCGTTGCGCCAGCCGCTGTCGGGATGTAGTTTCTGGATCTCGGTGAGAGCGGCCAGCGCGTCGGGGCGCCGCCCAAGTTTATTCAGGGCGTAGGCCTTCCAATACAGAGCGCCGTCGGCGCTAGAGGATTTGGCGTCGATCACGCGATCGAACTCCGCGATTGCCCCTTCGTACTGGCGCCGGTCCAGCAGGTCCTTGCCGCGGCGATAGTCTGAGCGAAGCCGATCCTCATTGCCGCGGCCCCGTATCCGTTCCGCGCGCATGACCCTTTCCTGTGCGCGAACCGCGGAATCCTGCGCCTGCGCCATGGCTGTTTCCTGCGCGCGAACCTCCACCCGCGGGCCGACCGCGGAATCCTGCGCCTGCGCCATGGCTGTTTCCTGCGCGCGAACCTCGACCTGAGCGCGGACAGCGGAATCCTGCCCCTGCGCGAGGAATGGCTCCGGACTGATGGCATCCTGCGCGGAAGCCGTGACGACAAATGCGGTCCCGGCGAGAAACGATATTTTCCAGATGCTGGTCATGTTGAGTTCCTTATAGATTTCTGTTAGCGGCACTGACGGGCGCTTCGCGCTCCCGGACACGCGAGCCGAAAATGCGCACCTTGAAGAGAATGCCCTGGTCTTCAATTTGTTTGCGCAAGTCGGCGAGTTGGGTTTGGGAAACGTTGGACGGACTGTGAGCGATTTCGAGCAGCGTGCGTTCCAGATCGTCGAGGATGTTGGCCGCGGCGGCATCGCCCGTTCTTTGGGCCGTCTGGCGGTAGAGCCGGTTAGCCTCGAGCAAATCTTCCGCGGCGCTCCGTTCGTAGGAGATATCGAGCCGCCCTCCGCCCCGGCCCAGTTCGGGTGTGGCGTTTGCCAGCTCGACGAGAATCATTTGCGAGCGCTCCAGGTGATCGCCGAGCGCAACCAGCAGCACGCGTTCGCGAAGGCGCCCGGTAACGGCAACCTGCGGCGGCGGGCTGGCCGGACGTTGCCAGCGGCCGGCCAGAAATGCCGCGACGAGAAGGACAGCCGCGGCGGCAGCCATCGCCCAGTTGCGCGGTAGCAACCAGAAACGGGCTTGCGGGCGATGCAATGGCAGATTCAGACGCTGCCAAACTTGCGCGCCGTAATCCTCGGGGCGCTGCGGAACCGTCACATCGACGGTGTTCAGCAAACACTGCAGCGACTGATAGGCGGCGCGGCAGCTTTGGCATTCGGCCAGATGCGCCTCGACTGGCGGCGCATCGCCCGGCTCGCCGTAGTAGTGGAGCACCAGTTGTTCCTCGTTCAAGTGATTCATGGGACATTCACCAGAGGTTCCAAGGTCTTGCGAAGTTTTTGCACGGCGCGGAAAATGCTGTGCTTGGCGGCGTTTTCGCCGATGCCCAACACGGCGCGGATTTCGCCGATCGTTTGACCCTCGAAGTGGCGCAAGACAAATGCGGTTCGCTCCTGCGGCGTCAGTTCGTTCAGCGCTTCGGTCATGCGCTCCTGGATCTGGCTGCTGAAAGCCGTTCGATCCGGGCCAGGATCGGTGGATGGAATCGAGAGCAACGGATCGCGCTCCTCGCCGTTCGCATGTTGGCGATGGTCAAAGTGGCGTTTTCGCGAGCGGATGAGGTCGAGCGAATAGTTGGCGGCGATGCGGTACAGCCACGTCGCAAAACTGGCCCGCGATTCGTAGCGGTGGAGCTGGCGGAATGCGCGCAAAAAGGTTTCCTGCACCACGTCCTCTGCATCCTGTTCGTTGCCGGTCATGCGATAAGCCAGCCGGAAGACACTGCGGCTGTGGCGCTCCACCAGGAGCCGGAAGCCGTCGCCGTCACCCGCGCGGACGCGCGCGACAACGCACAAGTCGCTTTCTTCCATCCACCCGTTAGACTACAGGCTGCGGTCGCGGTTAGGTTGGCGGGACGAATTGTTACACTGCGGGTTTGAGCCGCCTTCGCCAGCTTCGCGCCTCGGACTGGCTGTTGACCGGCTACTTCGGCTACGTCGCGCTTATTTGGCCCTGGGCGGGCCGGCGTTGGCTATTGGCGGCGGGCGTCGCAGTTTTGCTGGCCGGCATCGCAACGTGGGAGCGGAGGAACCGCCGGGTGGCGATTTCCATCGTTCGCGATTGGCTGGTGCTGGCGCTGGCGCTTCTGGCGTATCGCGAGATGGACTGGTTTACGCCCGCGGTTCGCGACTATCACTTGGAAAAGTCCTGGATCGTATGGGACCGGCTGCTGCTCCACACGTGGGGACTGCAGCGGGCGATTGAAAGCGCGGGCGCGGTGTGGCCCTCGCTGCTTGAAATCTCCTACTGCCTGGTGTACGCAGCCGGCCCGTTTGCGCTGGCCGTGCTGTACATTTACCGGAAGCGCGAGCGGGCCGGCCGGTTTTTGCTGATCTATTTGACGGGCACGCTGCTGGCCTACGCGCTGTTTCCCTACTTCCCTTCGGAACCGCCGCGAACCGCGTTTCCGGGAGCGGACATGCCGCAAATGCAGACGGTGTTCCGCAGCTTCAACCTGTGGATACTGGGCGGATATGGAATCCACTCCAGCGTATTTCCCAGCGCGCATGTGTCGTCGGTATTTTCGGCGGCATGGGGTTTGTTGTTAGTCATGCCGGAGCGGCGGCGCATCGGTTGGGCGATGCTGTGCTACTCCGCCGTCGTCGCCATATCGACAATTTATGGGCGTTACCACTACGCGGTGGACGCGATCGCGGGATTTGGCGTCAGCCTGGTTGCGCTGGGACTCGGCTGGCTGATTCAGCAGCGAAATCGCGCGATGGCTTCCTCGTCCAGCTCGATTCCGAGGCCCGGTTCCCGCGGCACATCGAGATAGCCGTCGCGCGCTCGCAGCTTCTGCTTCGTGATGCACTCGCGGAGGTTGGTTTCCTCTTCGGCGACGAACTCACAGATCAGCGCGTTCGGAATGGAGTTCAGCCAGTGCAGCGCGGCGGTTACGTTGATGTACGTGGTGAAGCCATGATTGGCAACGGGGAGACCGCGGTCCCAGGCGAGCGCGGCGATTTTCATCGCCTCGGTGAAACCTCCGCAGCGCGTCAGGTCCACTTGCACGACGTCGATGCGGCCGCGATCCATCAGATCGATAAACGACTGCCGGCTGCTTTCTTCCTCGCCGGCGGCGATACGAACCGGCGTGGATTCGGCGAGGCGCCGGTAGCCTTCGTAATCGTCCGGGCGCAGCGGCTCTTCCAGCCAGAAAATGCGCTCCTCGGCGAAGGCGTTGGCGCGTTGCAAGGCGGTCTTCGAATCCCAGGCCAGACCGGCATCGATCATCAGATCGCCGGCATCGCCCAAACCCTTGCGCGCTTCGTGTACCAGCGCGATGTCGGTGGCTTCATCGCGGCCCATCGGGTCCCATCCGAACTTGACGGCGGTGAAGCCTTTCCCGCTGTAGCGGCGCGCCAGCTCTCCGGTTTCGCGCGGCGTCGGGCCAAACAGCGAACTGGCATAGCAGCGGATTTTCTCGTGAAAGCCGCCGCCGAGCAGCTTCCACACGGGAAGGCCGAGCGCTTTTCCCTTGATATCCCACAGCGCCATGTCGATGCCGCTCATGGCGTGGAAGCCTACGCCGCGGCGTCCGCCATAGATGTTGCCGCGATACATCTTGTGCCAGATTTTTTCGGTCTCGAACGGATCTTCGCCAAT
>JBDTAT010000470.1:0-2518 GCA_039924505.1 Bryobacteraceae bacterium | reverse complement strand
CTCTAAGGAACGCGCCCAAAATGGACCGCGGCGCGTCCTTTGGGCTTTTTAGGAACCCGCGCAAAACGGAACGCTGCGCGTCCTTTGCGCGTTTTAGGATTACGCGCAAAACGGACCGCGGAGCACCCGTTGCGCTCTCGCGCGCTTTGCATTCCGAAGTGTTGAAGATGAAAAGGACCATTGCGTTGAAGATGGTGGTGGTTTCTCCCGCCGTAGTCGTGCTGCTGATTTTCTTCATGGCCTCCCAGGCGCCTTTTTCGACGGTGAACCGTCACGGCATCGGGAACGAGTGGGCGGAATTGACGGATTCGATTCTGAAGTTCTGGGCGCTGCTGATGATGCCGCTATTCATCACGCTGGAAACTGCCCTCGTCGCGGGACTCGACCATTCCGGGAATCAGTGGAAGATTCTGCTGGTGCGCCCCGTGCCTCGCTGGACGCTGTATATGGCAAAACTGGTGGTCGTCGTAGCCATGACTGCCGCCAGCACGTTGGTGCTTCTGGGCGGCATCCTGATGGACGGATCGATTCTGCCACGGATTCAACCACAGTTGGTCTTCGGATTTCCCGTTCCGTGGACCGCGATGTTGCGGGACTGCGTGCAGATTGCGGGTTTGGCGTTCCTGGCGCTCACGATCCAGCACTGGGTGAGTCTGCGATGGCAGTCATTTTCGGTCGCGATTGGGGCCGGGATCGTGGCGACGTTAGTTGGCTTCTTCGCAGTCTGGGCGGGACAGCAGGTGGGTGGTTGGCCGCAATACTTTCCCTGGTCGCTGCCGATGCTGGTAATGGCGAGACATCCTCACAACATCGAAGCAACTCTGCTTATCAGCGGCGCAGCGGGCCTGATTGCCGCGGCGGCCGGTTGCTGGGATTTCTGCAGGCGCGAGGTGAGCTGACGCTTCCGGGGACCGATCCGGTCAGCCCATTCGCTTGAACGCGATTACCGCGAGCGGCGGCAACGTGACCGCGATACTGTGATTGCGGCCGTGAATTGCCGTTGGGGCTGAGGCGACCGGGTCCGTGTTCCCGACATTGCTTCCGCCGAACTCGCCCGCGTCGGTGTTTAATATCTCGCGATACACGCCGGATGCGGGAACGCCGATACGATACTCGTGACGCGGCACGGGCGTGAAGTTGCAGCAGAAGACCAGAAAATCCCCGCGATCCTCGGCGTACCGTGCGAACGAGATTACGGAGTTCTCCACATCGTGGAAATCCAGCCACTCGAAACCGGTGTGGTTGAAGTCCACCTGGTAAAGCGCCGGCTCACTGCGGTACAGCCGGTTCAGCTCTCTGGCCATGGCCTGCAGCTTGCGATGGTAATCGAACACCAGGAGGTCCCAGCGCACGCTGGTGTCGCTGCGCCACTCCTCCGGCTGGCCGATCTCAGTACCCATGAACAGCAATTTCTTTCCCGGATGTCCGTACATATAGCCCAGGAACGCGCGCACATTGGCGAACCGCTGCCACTCATCGCCGGGCATTTTGCCCAATAGCGACCCCTTGCCGTGAACCACCTCGTCGTGCGAAACCGGCAGCACGAAATTTTCGGTGAATGCATACAGCAAACTAAAGGTGATGTTCTGGTGATGGTGCTTGCGGTACACCGGGTCGCGGGAAAAATATTCCAGCATGTCGTGCATCCAGCCCATGTTCCACTTCATCGTGAAGCCCAGCCCGTTCATGTAGACCGGCCGGGAGACGCCGGGAAACGCGGTGGATTCCTCGGCCACCGTAATGGCGCCGGGCACGCGGTGGGCCAGCTCATTGAACCGCCGCAAAAAATCGATGGCCTCCAGATTTTCGTTCCCGCCATAAATATTCGGAATCCATTCGCCGGGCTTGCGCGAGTAATCGAGGTACAACATCGATGCGACGGCGTCCACACGCAGTCCGTCGATGTGATATTGTTCCAACCAGAACATCGCGTTCGAGATCAGAAACGTGCGCACTTCGTTGCGGCCGTAGTTAAAGATCAGCGTGCCCCAATCGCGCTGCTCGCCCATGCGCGGATCGGCATGCTCGTAGAGCGCGGTGCCATCGAAGAATCCCAGGCCATGCGCGTCCTTGGGGAAATGGCCCGGAACCCAGTCAACCAGGACGCCGATACCGGCCCGGTGGCAGCAATCGACAAAATACATGAAATCCCGCGGCGCACCGAACCGCGAGGTCGGCGCGAAGTAGCCGGTTATCTGATAGCCCCAGGAGCCGGAGAACGGATGCTCCATGATGGGCAGCAACTCGATATGGGTGTAGCCCAGGCGCTGCACATATTCGACCAGGCTTTCGGCCAGCTCGCGATAGGTGAGCCACTCGTTGCGCGGCCCCCGCATCCACGACTCCAGGTGGACTTCGTAGATTGCCACCGGCTGGCGCAGCCAATCTTTTTGCGCGCGCGATTCCATCCAATCCCCGTCGCGCCACCCATAGGTGGAGAGATCGCACACCACCGAAGCGGACTTCGGAGGCACCTCGGTCGCGAACGCGTACGGATCCGCCTTCTGCTGTTGATACC
>JBDTAT010000469.1:0-4688 GCA_039924505.1 Bryobacteraceae bacterium | reverse complement strand
CGTTCCTGCCGGCCATCGGTCTGCTGACCGGCTTCCTCCCGAATCTGGAGCGGACGTCCCGGCGTTAGACTGAGATTCTATGTCGCTTCCGCTCACGGTTCTGAACGAAGAAGAGAAGATGTTTCAGAGCACGGTCCGCAGGTTCGCGCGAGAGCGAATCGGGCCGCACGTGCGCGCGATGGACGAGGCCGGCGTGTTCCGCAAGGATCTGCTGAAGGAACTCTTCGACCTCGGCTTGATGGGTATCGAGATTCCCGAGCAGTACGGCGGCCAGGGCGGACGCTTCTTTCAGTCCGTTCTCGCAATCGAGGAACTGGCAGCCGTGGATCCGTCGGCGGCGGTGATCGTCGATGTGCAAAACACGCTCGTGATCAACGCAATTCTGCGATGGGCGAACGACGAGCAGAAGCAGCGCTATCTGCCGCGCCTGGCGGCCGACACGATCGGTTCCTACGCGCTGTCGGAGGCCGGTTCCGGCTCCGACGCCTTCGCGCTCGCCACGCGGGCGGTGGCGCACGGCGTCGATTACCGCCTGACGGGACGTAAGCTGTGGATCACGAACGCGGCCGAAGCCGGCGTCTTTTTAGTGTTCGCGAACGCCAATCCCGAGGCGGGCTACAAAGGCATTACCTGTTTTCTGGTGGAGCGCGGGATGGCCGGCTTCTCGGTTGGCAAAAAGGAAGACAAGCTGGGAATTCGCGCATCGTCCACCTGCGAATTGATTCTGGACGATTGCCGCGTGCCGCCGGCAAACGTGATGGGCGAGGTGGGAAAAGGATACAAAATCGCCATTGAGACGCTGAACGAAGGGCGCATCGCGATTGGCGCCCAGATGGCCGGTCTTGCGCGCGGCGCACTGGACCATGCGTTGCAGTACGCGCGCCAACGCCAACAGTTCGGCCAGCCCATCGCCGGGTTTCAAGGCGTCCAGTTTGAACTGGCGGAAATGGCCACGCAGGTGGAAGCGGCGCGCCTGCTGGTGTACAACGCCGCTCGTCTGCGCGATGCCGGTCATCCGTTTCTGACCGAAGCCGCCATGGCGAAATATTTCGCGTCGGTCGCGGCCGAAGACGTCGCATCGAAGGCGGTTGAAATATTCGGCGGTGTCGGATTCACCAAGGATTATCCAGTCGAAAAACTTTACCGCGACGCCAAGATCGGTCGCATTTACGAAGGCACCAGCAACATGCAGCGCGCCACCATCGCAAAACAGCTTTTGGCCCGCAGCTAAGTATTTGACCCGGCTTGCCGTGATCTTCCGAGCCGCGACCAAAGGGAGCGGTTGCCGAGGGCTTTTCAGCGCCCCTGTTTGGTTCCGGCTACGCCGGGTTAGGAGCCGGTTGGTATGGTTATGGCGTGACGGCCACGTTAGGCGCCCGGCGCCTTCCGCAGTTCCCTCGACCAGAGGTAACATTGTCGATGCGGATAAAAGCCGCCTGCGCCGCGCCATGCGCTCCATCGGAAATCTACGTCAACGCATAAGCTCCCTATTCCATAGAGGGCGGACTGGACTGCGCGAGCCTGACGCCCCGCTCACATTAGGTCCCGTCGCGATCGGCAAGGCACAGTCCCGGAATGCGCGGCGAGTTAACTGGTATCGAGATCTTGCCCAGGACTTGCGATTCGCCGTCCGGTCGTTGCTCCGCTCCCCGGCATTTTCTGCGACCGTCGTCCTGACGGTGGCGCTTGGAATCGGCGTCAACACGGCGGTGTTCAACTTGATTTACACCGTTTTACTCGATCCTTTGCCCTTTCGGAATCCGGAGCAGCTTGTTCACCTCGCGGAGACGCACCCTGATTTTCCGGCGTATCAGGTCGCCGCGCCCGATTTTTTCGACTGGCGGAAAATGGCGGCCAGTTTCGACGGCATCGCCGCATACACGTTTCAGGAAATGAACAAGTGGACGATTACGGGCGGCGGCGCACCGGAGCCGGTGCAAATGGTTCAAGCCTCCTACAGCCTGTTCCCGTTGCTCGGCATCCAGCCGCTTATCGGCCGCACCTACACGGCGGAAGAGGAGGCCAGGAAGGCGCCGGTGATTCTGATCGGCGAGTCCCTGTGGCGCCGCAGGTATGGCGCCGACCCATCCATCGTCGGCCGGACAATTCGCCTGATAGATTGGCCGGTCACGGTGGTGGGCGTAATCCCGCAGCGCCAGGCGCAGCCCAGTTGGGCTCAGGTCTGGATGCCGCTGTCATTCCTCGATCCGGCCCTGACCGAGACGCGGCGTTTTCACACGCTTGAAGTGATTGCCCGCCTAAAGTCTGGCGTCGGTGTTCAGCAGGCTCAAGCCGAGATGAGCGGAATCGCGGGCGGGCTGGCGCGGGCGTATCCCGTGACGAACGGGAAGGTCGGAGTGGACGTTTTGCCGCTCTCCTTGTGGGCCACTGGTGAAGTGCGCCCTGCGCTGCTGATCGCCTGGGCCGCGGTCTCGCTGGTATTGCTCCTTGCCTGTACGAACGTTGCGCATCTGGTCCTGGTCCGGATCGTGCATCGGTCCCGGGAGATTGCCATGCGCCTGGCGCTAGGGTCTGGGCCGGCGCGCATAACCCGATTCCTGCTCGCGGAAAACTTCCTGCTCGCAATCGCGGGAGGAACTCTGGGGGCAATCCTGGCTGCAGTTCTCTGGCCATTCCTACAGCGGATTTCGCCGGTTGATATTCCGGAACTGAACTCTCCGGCGCTTTCTCTTACCGCGCTGCTGTTTGGGAGTCTCGCGTCGATTCTCTGCGCCAGCCTGTTTGCTCTCCCCGCGGTTATCCACTCGCGAAGGCTGAACCTGCAACAAGTCGTCAAACCAACTTCTGGTTTGTCACTCACGCATCGCCGCTCCTGGTTTGGCCCTTCCATCATTGCGGCCGAGGTCGCGATGGCCTTCGTCGTAATGACCGGCGCGGGACTCCTGTATAAAAGTTTTGTCGTGTTGCTGGACGAAAAGACGGGCTTCGATTCTCACGGCGTCCTGGCCGTTGAGATTCCACTTCCCCGTGACTGGAGCCAACCCTCAAAGGAGTTTGAACACGCGATCGCGCCGCGTCTACGCGAGATTCCCGGTGTGACCTCCGTAGCGGCGGCTAATTGTGGCCCCATGATGCTCGATTCTTCGGCGGTCAGCAGATTCAGCACTCGTTTTGGCGTTGCCGGTCAAGCCTTCGACCCCGCCAACGTTTCCATGGGGCAGCTCCGCTGGACGTCGGTCGACTACTTCCGAACACTGCGCATACCACTACAGCGAGGGCGTCTATTCACCGATGCCGACACCGGCAAGCCGGGCTACATTATCAACGAGACGCTCGCGCGGCGCTTTTTCCCGAATCAGGACCCCGTTGGGCGGCAATTGTTGAAGAATATTGGTGGCCCGAGTCCCACCGCTGTTCCGATTATCGGCGTTGTCGGCGATGTTCGCGACCTCGGCCTCAATCGGGAGCCTGGTCCGACGCTCTATGAACTGGGGGTTTCAAGTCCGATGACTATCCTCATCCGCGGGCATGGGAGCGCAACGCCGCTGATTCCCGCGGTTCGAGCCGCAATTCGCGCGGCCAGCCCCCAAGACGCCATTACAACTCTTGCTCCCCTCGATCGAATCATTCAGGCTTCGCTAGCCCGGCGGCGGTTCGCACTCGAACTACTCGGGATCTTCGCAACGCTCGGCGCCGCTCTCGCGACTCTCGGGATCTACGGAGTCGTCAGCTATTCGCTGAGCCGGCGCACCAGCGAGTTCGCGATCCGTTTCGCCCTTGGGGCCGAGCCCCGCCACGTGCGCCGGCTCATTCTACGGGGGTTCGCCGTCCCGGCAGTCGCCGGCTTGCTCGCGGGTGGTTGGCTGGCATACTCTTTCGCACTCGCCTTACGCACCCAGCTTTATAAAACGTCGCCAGCGGACCCGTTGGTGCTTGCCATCTCGGCAATCATCCTTCTATTTCTTGTGATAGTGTCCGCTTCTTGTGATAGTGTCCGCGCTTCGCCCGTTCGCAACAGCGGCATCCATTTCATCTGTCGCTGCCTTGCGCGAATAACCGCGAAAACAAGTATGCTATCCCGGTATCGGGCGACCTCACCAAGTCAGCCAATCACGCCAACGGCGACTCCGTAAGGCTTGTTACCCACATCTTTACGATTCCCGTTCGATCCCGCGCGTTTCGCCAGCCGATAACCTGCTTGTTGCAACCGGACATCTATGCAGTAGTAGCATACGGTGGCAGTCGCAAATGCCAGGAATATGTTTGCAGGAAAACGTTGCCACCAGTTGGGACTATGGATGCTGCGAACCAGAAACACCATCTGCCAGAGATAGAGGCTGTAAGAAATTTTCCCAATCCATTTTAACGGAGCGAGATCGAGTGCTCTGCTCAATCTCCAGTGTGGATGGGCCGCCGTCCCAGCGATCGATAACGGAACGAGCATCGGCATCCACAGAAGTGTCAGTGGCGAATAATGCCGCAAGCAGAGCAGATACGCCGCAAAGATCCCAACCCACGCCGAAGGAGTGATGCGCTTCAAGGTTTCCGTCTTGTGCAGCACGAATCCAATTACGCAACCCCATAGCAACGAGTCCAATCGGTAGTCTGTGCGGTAAAGAGGAAAGGCGGTTCCGGACGGCGAAACTTGACCCACAATCCGCCATAATCCAGTGCCTACGGCGCCCCACATGGCAACTTGCCGTCCGTACTTGGACGTTACCCACACC
>JBDTAT010000468.1:0-4611 GCA_039924505.1 Bryobacteraceae bacterium | reverse complement strand
GCCCCACCGGATACGGGGGTGGATACGGGAGTAATCGTACCCGTTTGTTCCGCGCGCCTTAATGCATCGTGAACTCGACTCATGGTCACTCCCGATTCAAAACCAGATTCAAAAAATGCTACGCCTTCGTCGCGTAATAATACACGACCGAGCCGGACATAATCGCGATTCCGACCAATGCGGCCGTGGCCCAGGAAAGCCATCCAATCCGCCGCCGCCGCCTCACCACTAAATCGTTTTCCAGCAATGGAATGCTGCCCAAAATGGCAAGCTGCGTGTACGCCCTCACGTCTTTCAAGTTCTTCAACGCTGTGTCTTTCATTTCGCGCGCGCCGACCAGAAGAATTCCGAGCAGGAGGCCGCAGCCCGTGCCGATACCGATATCCAACGGGCGATTGGGCTTGGCGGGCGTTTTCTGAAGCGAGGCCGGATCCAGCAGCTCCAGCATTTCCCCCTCCTTCCGGCCTTCCATCTGCGTCGCCATTTCGCTGCGCTCCATCTTAATATCTTTGTCCTGATAATCCTGTTTGGCGAGGTCGCGGTCGCGCATCAGCTCCTGATATTGCTTGTTGCCCACCGGCGTACTCTCAATCCGCGATTGCACCGTCTTCATGGAGGTATTGAGCTGCGCTAACTCTTTGGTATTCGCGGCCGCTTCCATGTCCTTGGCCGCCGCCTCACTTTCCAGTTGCCGGATAGCCGACTCCAGTTGCCGGCTCTCGCGAATCACCATCGGGTCCGGTGGCCGTGGAACAGAGGTCGCCTTCGGCGCGGCGGCTTGCTCCTGAATCGCCGCGTCGCGCTTCTGCTCAGCGGTTTTTAGCATTGCTTCGACGCGCTGCACGTCCGGGTGAGTCTCCTTATACCGCTCGCGCAGCTCCGCCAAAGTGGTTTCCAAACTCGAGACGTCCCGCTCCGCGTCTGCCACCTTCACCGATTTTTGCGTGGCCGTGGCCAGATCCACGTTGTCTTTCGGATTTTTCAACATGGCCAGTTGATCTTTGTAATTCCGGACCTGCGATTCCAGCAGCATCTTTTCCTGACCCACCCTGCTTTGCGCTTCGTTAATCGACGTCATCCGGGCCTGCAATGCGCCCAGTTGCTGCACATTTCCCTGCATCTCATCGGGCAGGTGTCCCTGATTTTGCACCTGGAATTGGGTCAGCTTGCTTTCCAGGTCGTCCAGCTTCTTGCGCGCGCCGTCCACTTCGTCTTTCAGAAACTGCGTCGTTTGCACCGAGGAGCTGTTGCGCTCGCGAATGTTCTGGTCGATAAACCGGCTGACCAGATCGGAGACTACTTTTTGCGCCAGGTAGGGGTCCGAGTAGGAGAACTCAATCTGGAAGGCCGAAATCGCCCGCCCGTTCATTCCCGTGATGTCCTGCACATTCCCCACTTGAACCGATTTCCGCATGATCTCCACCAAGTCGTCCACCGGCCGGTTGCGATCGCGCGGATAGAGTCCGTAGGTCTGAACCACTGTCGTCAGCACGCCGCGGCTTAGAATAGATTCGGCCATCGAGTTGATCCGGTCGGACATCAACTGGTTGACGTTCGACTGCACAAAGTTTTCCGGCACCTGCTGCGGCACGACTTTAATGACAGCCGAGGATTTGTAGGTGTCCGGATACAGATAAACACCCACTACCGATGCCACCAGCGCCAAAAAAGCCGGTCCGAAAATCCAACTCTTATGGCGGCGGAGAACATCGATGTAGTCCTCTATATCCATTGCTCGTCTGGTGACACCGAAATTATCTTGGGGTTGCATGGGGGCTCCTGGGCTCGCGAACTTGCCGGTGCTCGCGACGAGCGTTCGCTAATTCGGAACGATAACGTAATCTCCGTTTTCGAGATAAATGTTTTGCTGCAGGTTCTTGCCGTTCACCACTTCTTTATAGTTGAAGTGGAATTGCTTGCTACCCCGCAGAACTTTGACTTTTTTGGTGTTTGCAAATTCCTGAAAGCCGCCCGCCTGGCTAATCGCTTCCAGCACCGTTGTCGGCACCACCAGCGGATACGCGCCGGTTTTCATAACGCCGCCCGTTACGTAGTACTTCTTGCTGTTCACCTGCTGGACGATGATGGATACGTCCGGCGTGTTCACGTACTTGCTCAGGCTCTTGGCCACAGCCGCGCCCAGTTGCACCGGGGTCAGGCCAGCAGCCTGCAGATCGCCCACCAGGGGCAAAGTGATCTTCCCATCCGGCCGGATCGCCACCGGTTCGCTGAAATCCGGCTCACGCCACACCCGCACGAACACAACGTCTTGCGGACCCATGAGGTACGTATTGGGATCCACCGGAGCGCCCACTGTGCTGGCAGTGCCGGGGGCTCCCGGTTTCGCCGGATGTATACTCTCCACCTGTGGCCCTGGCTGCGTCTGCGCGTCCGGCGACTTTTTTCCTTGTCCCAACATCACGCACGCACTGACCGCGACTAAAAGAGCATATCGAGAGGTTTTCATCATTGCGTTGCTATAGCCGACCTCTTCCGCCCGCTCATGGAACGGGCAACCATTGCCTGGACGTACTTCCGTTTTCGTCCAATTATCTCTATCATACAACGGGATTCGAGCGATTCGTGTATTTTGACCCGTGCTAGTTTTACCGCGCCGTCCGCGCGCGGCGGCCGCTTGAATTGTTCCTGACAATGATGAAACACCATTCGTCCGTAAGTGTCGAGTAACCTTAATACTGGAACTGTGGATCTATGCGGCCTATTCCCGGCCCTATTCAAAGGATCGGCTTCCGTGCCTCATCGCTGTAGGCCGCATCCGTTTCCATTCGCCCGGCCATCCCCGCTCTTTCCGCCCCCATGCTTCCGGCGCATGGCGAAGCTCCGGAGAGAGCGCACAGGGCGCGGCGGCGCCCTTCAAATTAGCCGGAAACACGCTGCCGCCGCGCTCCGTTGTGCGCGAGTATCAAAAAAGCCAAGCCGGTCAGCAGCGTTGTACCCGCCTCCGGAGTTTCGCCGGCGGTGATAGTTACTGGCTCGTCAAAAAATCTTTGGCCGGTTTGAACCGAGCCGGCGATCGCCGGACCCTCGTTGAACGTGTCGCACAACACTCGCAAAGTGCCGGTCGTCGACTTGCACGAGGTGACACTCGGGCTGATAGTGAACTCCCATTCCGGCGCCATTCGGGGGGGCGAAGGCCTCGCTCCACGTTCCGCCGTTTGGACCGTGGCATCGACGGGGGCGCCTTGAACGGCAAGCCGATCGATAGAGGTTCCGAACGCCGGATCGGCAAACAACAGCACGCTCCCGGTGGTGGAGATCCAGTCGGACGCATCCCGCGTGAGTGTGAAGCCGCAGCCTGTATCGCCTCCGGGCAGCGCGAATACGCTCCCGTCGGCCGGATACAGCGTCAGGCTGGAGGCATGCAAGCCGGCTGCGCACAGCACGGCCGGAGCGCACAGGGCGACGCGGAGGCCTTCAAAACAACCTGAAACAGGGCGCCGCCGCGCTCCGTTGTGCGCGAGTTTCAAGAGGGCGCAAAGGGTGCGGCGCGCACCATCCTCCGGGGCGGAAACGGTTTCGCGCCGCACTCCGATGTGCGCGAGTTTCAAGAGAGATAGAGTGCGAACAAGCGTGTTTTTCATGATAGTCTCCTTTTACTTGTTGGTTAATTGTCTAAAAAGTGCGGCCGCCCCTCCGAGAAATCAGGCGCGCTGCCATACGTGAGGAAGCACCCGGAATGCTACAGTTCGGCTGTCTGGATTGAACGCCCCGCGGCCCAGCGCCCGGGCAAGAAAGCAGTATCGCCCCGGTTGGATATTGCTGTAGACGACGGAAAGCTGCCGGCCGGCCGCGCCCCACTCTTTATCCGCGCCTTCCAGACGGTATTGATAGCGGACGCTCAAATTGTCTACCGTCGAAATTCCGGCGTAGTCGATATCCATGTGGTTCTCAGACGGTTGGATATCGCGCCGCTCTGCGGCGCCGGCTCCGGCATCGCCCCCGCTCTGCAATTGGCCGCCGTAACTTTTGAAGTGCGGCGGAGTGGCGGCAGCAACCAGCCTCGCTACGCCCGTAAGCGTTCCGACCCACAGGTCACCGCCGGAAGTTCCCAAGAGATTCTACGTAATCGTTGGGCAGACCTTCGTGCGAAGTATAGCGGCGTCCGGGAATCAGACGATTCGATTGCGGGTCGAGCGTTGCGTCGCCGAGTTCCGCGTGCGTGCCGATCCAGAAGCGGCCCGGCGAATCTTCGATGATCGCGGATACGAAATTACCGGGAAGACCGTCGCGCGCGGAGAAGCGCCTTCGAGGCCCCTACCGGGCATCGACGAAAACGCCGCCGGAAGTTCCGATCCAGATCCTTCCGAGATGGTCTTCCAGCAGGCGCGCGACGCGCTGCTGCGCGGCGTCCTCCCGCTGCCGCAGATTGATGGCGCGGGCTGTGCACCGATTCGATGCGCGCAGGGCGCGGCCTTCGTACCGGCCTCCATCGGTTCCAATCCAGATGTTTTCGTCCTTCGATTCAAGCACCGCGTTGACGGAGGCAAGCTTGTGGCCGAGGCGGGGCGCCGAATAGTTGACGAAGCGCTTGTCCGGTTCCCGCGCGCCGGGATTAAAATGGCTGATGCCATCGCCCGTTGCGATCCAAAA
>JBDTAT010000467.1:0-3423 GCA_039924505.1 Bryobacteraceae bacterium | reverse complement strand
GGGGCGCTCGATAAACGGAGATGGCTTCGAACCAGTAGGCCGGGGGTTCGAGTCCCTCCGGGCGCACCAATCAACCGCGTAAGCGCGATTCGTTAGTATCTCCCTCTGCGTGGTTCCCGCTCTCCCTGCGGCTACACTTGGCGCCCGTATACCAGTCCCGATCATGCGAGACTGATTTGTAGCATGCCTGACGATCCCGGGAAAAATCCGCTCACCTACCTTTCTGCCGAGAGAACGCTGCTCGCCTGGATTCGCACGGGGCTCGCGATGATGGGATTTGGGTTCGTCGTCGCACGTTTTGGGCTGTTCCTGCAGGAGATACAGCCGCTGGGACATAGTGCGCCATCGAAGTCGTTTCACGCGTCCTTATGGTTCGGAACGGGCCTGGTTTTAATGGGCGCGTTGGTCAATATTTCGGCCGCTCTCCACCACGTACGCACAATCCGGGAGTTGCGCGAGGGCACGTGGGACGTTAATCGTCCTTCCCGCGCGGGAATTATCGTGGCGGTGGTCCTTGCCCTGGGCGGATTGGCGGTCGCTTTGTATTTGATGGCGGTTCGGTAGATGGATCGGCGCGCGGCGCCAAAACCGCTCCGAGGCGCGAGCGGTTTCCAAACTATCGACACTGAAACCAATGGAACTCGATTTTCAATCCGGGGCATTGCTGCTCCTGATCGCGGCTGTGGTCGCGATGCTGAGCCGGCGGCTGCGCCTTCCCTACAGCGTCGGGCTGGTTGCGGCGGGAATTGTTCTCGCTATGTTGCCCTTCGCGCCGAAGGTCGCGCTTACCAAGGACCTCATCTTCAATGCGCTTCTCCCGCCGCTCCTTTTTGAAGCCGCGTTTTACATTCATTGGAAACAGTTGCGCCGCGACTTTCCGGTTATTGTCGTGCTTGCGACTCTTGGGGTAGTTCTCTCTGCGTGCGTAACCGCAGCCGGTATGCGCTATCTGGCGGGTTGGCAATGGCTCGGCGCGCTGGTGTTCGGCGTTCTCATTGCCGCTACCGACCCTATTTCGGTCATCGCAACGTTTAAGGAGGCCAAGGCCACCGGACGTTTGCTGGTGCTCATCGAGGCCGAGAGTCTGCTTAACGATGGCACGGCTGCGGTGGCCTTCGGTGTTGTGGTCGCCCTGGCGTCCGGCCACAAGTCCGGGCCGCTTGAGATCGCTGCAATACTTTTGAGGGCCATTGGCGGCGGCATTCTGTGCGGCGCGGCGGTTGCGCTCGGCGCACTGCTACTCGCGGGACGAACCGACGATCACCTGGTCGAAATTACCTTCACCACGGTCGCCGCCTACGGTTCGTTCCTCCTGGCCGGCCGTTTCGGTTTCTCCGGCGTCCTTGCGGCCATCGCCGCCGGCCTTGTCATGGGCAATTTCACCGGGCTCGGCGCGATCTCCAGCCGCGGCAAGGAGGCGGTACAGGCATTCTGGGAATACGCCGCTTTCGTCGCGAACTCGTTCGTGTTCCTGCTGATCGGAATGCGCGAAGCTCATCAAGATTTTGTGCGGATATGGCTTCCGGCGGTGATTGCGATTGTTCTGGTGACGCTGGGCCGGGCCGTTGCGATCTATCCCTGTTGCCTTCTTTTTTCGCGCTCCACGCTTCGCGTCCCCATGCGGCATCAACATGTCCTGTTCTGGGGCGGATTGCGGGGAGCGTTAGCGCTGGCTTTGGCTTTGGGACTTCCGCCCGAAATCCCGCGGCGCGAGGAAATCGTTTCGATCGGCTTTGCCGTCGTGGCTTTTTCCGTTTTCGTCCAGGGCCTCACAATCGCGCCGCTATTGCGCCGGGTGGGAGAGATTCCCCGTTGAAGGGGTCGGAAGCCGCCCGAAGTGCCCAGGCAACGACATGGGGATGGCGCCGCTCTTCAACTCTCTTTAATTCTCTTGGTCGATGAGAAGCTCGATCAACTCGCGCGCGCCAATCACTTTGGTCTTTTTCCATCGCTCTGGAAAATGACGCTGGTTGCCGGTGACCATGTAATCCGCTTCGGCAGCCTGTGCGCATTCGAGAAAAACATTATCGTCAGGATCGGAGCATTCCTCTACCCGAACGTTCGGCTTGACCCAATGCCCGTGTTTCCGGATCGACTGGAGTGTGCCTTCGATGACATCCGGCGATCGTTTGAGGCGTGGGCGGCGGATTACTTCATCATATTCGGCGAAGACTGCGCCGGAGACGCAGAGTTGAACCTGACCGGAAAGCGCCAGCATGAACACCGCGGCAGGAAGGCTCTCCGGCTGAAGGAGTGCGGAAACAAGAATGTTGGTATCAATAACAACCCGAATCATCGGACCGGTTCAGACTTGGCTTTGCGGGCGCGCCGGTCGCGGCGGCCGGCCGCGATCTCCGCATCGATCTCTTTTGTAGTCAGTTTGTCCAGACCATGACGCTTTGCGCTGTCCCAGGACTTTTCCAGCCAGTCCGGCGGAGGGGCAAAGGTTTTGACGTAGTCCGTCACGCTGAGACTCAACACGGCTGGCTCGCCGTTCCGCTCCACGAGAAAGCGGTCATTGTTCTCGACGGCGCGGTTCATGATCTGACCGAGTTGGGTGCGGGCGGTAAGGGCGGAGATTTTGCGGGTCATAGTGATTAAGTGATTGATTAATTAGTTAATCAAATATACCACCCTTCGGCGTTGCGTCAGTGGATTGCCACGCCGGGCCTATTTATAGGCGGCACGCGCCGGCGGCTCGAATGGGCGCAAGAGAACGCGAATGAATGCCCTTGGGTGTTCACCCGGATCGGCGAACCGCGGCGCGGAGACAGCAAAAGCCGCTCCGAAGCGCGAGCGCTTGCTAACTCACTGGGATCTTTGGTGCGGATGAGAGGACTTGAACCTCCACGAAGTTTCCCCCACTAGAACCTGAATCTAGCGCGTCTGCCAATTCCGCCACATCCGCATGAATGATGGTGGGTGTCGATTCCTATTGTCCGGGAAGGGGCGCCGCGCTGTCAAATTCCGGAGCGTCCGAGCGCCCGGCCCAGGCCTTGCCGGACGCGGTCGCGTTCCTTGGCGGCCGCCACCGGCGGCTTCGGCTGCCCGGCGCGCAGGCGCAGAATCAGCGTCATCACCAGAGTCTCCAATTCGCCGGCCACCTGGCCGTACACTTCCGGCTTCTCGCCGATCGGATCCCGCACCTTCCACTCCTCCACGGCCGCGCCGAACGCCGCCGGCAGCGGATGGCCGCTGATATTCACCACGATGTCGAAGCGCGCGCCCGAGGGAAATACGTCGAGGCCCTTGGGAAATTGCGCTTCGAGCTTGATATTCCACTCCGCCATCGTCTGGTGCGTCAGCGACGCCACAATGCCGGCCGGCGCCAGACCCGCGCTGGCCGCTACCATGACATCGCTCCCATAGGTCCGCGCAAAACCTTCCGCCATCTGGCTGCGGCAGGAATTGCCGATACACACA
>JBDTAT010000466.1:0-8939 GCA_039924505.1 Bryobacteraceae bacterium | reverse complement strand
GGCCAGATTGACGGTTTCGTTGGTTTGATAGGAGGCTCCGTTGGTACTGCCGGCCCATCCGAGGAAGGTCGGGAATTGCGCGGATTCGATCACGAACGGGTTGGAGTCCACAACCTCGTAAACCGCGTCGCCGGCCCCGCTGGTTAGCGGAATTTCGCTTACGGAGTTAAACGATACTGTCCCGGAAGCTGGAGGCGCGAAGGCGAGCGCCCCGCCGGTTCCGGTCGAATCGGCTCCATTGACACGGATTAGCAGTAGTGTGCCGCTGGCTGCTGCGTATTGACCGCCGGAGGGAGGCGGACCGAAATCGCCGCCGGCCGTTGGCTGCACGGTGTCCGAGCCAGTAATGGCATCCGGCACGAAAATGCGGGCGCCGGCGGGAAAACCCGAATAGCGGGCGATGACGCGCACGCCGGAATCCGCATTGAAGTTGCCGATATCGGCGCGAGCGACAAAAGAACTGGCAAAGCCTTCGGTAAAGCGTGTGCTGGTGAACTCCGTGCCGGCGGCGATCAGATTGGCGAAGTTGAGGGTGGAGGGAAGCGGCGAACCGTTCTGCGCGCAGACCAGCTTGCTCGAAAACGAGGCGTAAAAGCCGGTCTGGGGCGTCGCTACCGTGAATGTGGAGCTGGGAATTGCAATGGGGCTGCCGCCGTTGAAAGCGAGCGAGACGGTTACGGACTGGCCGACGGCGAGGCCCAATTGGCTGGCTGCTCCGCGCAGGTTGCTGACGCGCAGCGTGGCCGCGCCGGTGGGCGAAAGATTGAAGCCGAGACCGTTAAAGGCGACGGTGTTTCCACTGAGCATGGGTGCGACGTTCGCGGCAATGGGGCCAGAGCCGGCGTCAATGGTCAGGCCAACGTCGGGGTTGCCGGCAGCGGTGATCCGATTGGTGACGGCGACGGAGAGGAACAGGCTGAGGTTCCCGGAGACGCGGGCGTTCGGCGTTCCGCCGGTGCAGGCGAGAACGACATCGCCCGTGCGTTCCGTAATCCCCTCGGCGTGAACCACCGGAGGATTGGCTGAGACTGCGCACGTCAGAATTGGATTCTGGGCGAACAATGAACCGGCCGCGCCGAGGAATGCTAGTAGCCCGAGGAACCTGGACATGAGAGTCTTCCTCTATTAGACTGCTTCTAGTTTATAGGCGTTTCAAGATAAGCGTTTCGAGGGCTTGGTATGATTAGGACGTAGGGGCCCGTTATGATAGTCACGCAATCGATTGCCGAAGAAATTGCCGAGCTGAAGCAGGAGCGCGGCGCGGTGATTCTGGCGCATCACTATCAGGAGCCGGAAATTCAGGAACTGGCGGACGCCGTGGGCGACAGCCTGGAGCTGGCGCGGAAGGCCCGCGATTTTTCTGGCGACGTGATCGCGTTTTGCGGCGTCTGGTTCATGGCCGAAACCGCCAAGGTGCTGAATCCCCATCGCACGGTAGTGGTCCCGGACCGCGAGGCGAGCTGCAGCCTAGTGGAAAGCTGCCCGGTGGAACAGATTCAGGCCTACCGGCGGCGGTATCCGGATCACGTGATTGTCAGCTACATCAACACTTCGGTGGAAGTGAAGGCCGAGAGCGATATTCTATGCACCTCGCGCAATGCGGTGCGCATTGTCGAGTCGATTCCCCCGGACAAGACGGTTCTGTTTTTGCCCGATATCAACCTGGGTAACTACGTGAAGCGGCAGACGGGCCGCGAGAACCTGAAGATCTGGCAAGGGGCGTGCATCGTTCATGCGACATTCGCGGCGCGGCGGTTGAGCCAGGCGCGGTCGGAGCATCCGAGCGCCTTGGTGGCCGCGCATCCGGAGTGCGGCGCCGACGTGCTGGCGATGGCCGACTTTATCGGGTCCACGTCGGCGATCATCAACTGGTGTACCAGCGCGGAAGCGCAAGAGTTCATCATTATGACCGAGAGCGGCGTGGCGCACTCGCTCAAGAAGCTGTCGCCAAACAAGCAGTTTTATTTCATTCCGAACGAGAACTGTAATTGCAGCGAGTGCCCGTATATGAAGCGCAATACGCTGGAGAAATTGCGCGACTGCCTGCGGACGCTGGAACCGCGGGTTGAGCTTTCCGGCGATTTGATTGCCCGGGCGGCGATTCCGATTGAGCGGATGCTGGCAGTCCGCTAAGCGTTTTTTCCCATGGCTGGCACAACGACAGCGCCCTTGATCGACACATTCGGCCGTCTGCACGACAACCTGCGGATCAGCGTGACGGACCGCTGCAACATCCGGTGCTTCTACTGCATGCCGGAACATGAGGTCCGGTTCGTCGAGAGGGAAGAAATTCTGAGCTTCGAGGAAATTGAGCGGATGGCGCGCGTGGCGGCGTCGCTCGGCGTCCGAAAGCTACGGCTGACGGGCGGCGAGCCGCTCGTGCGCAAGAATCTGGCAGTGCTGATCGAGAAGCTGTGCGGTATTCCGGGAATTGAGGATATCGCGCTGACGACCAACGGCGTGCTGCTGGCGGCGCAGGCCGAGGCGCTGTACCGGGCGGGGCTGCGGCGGATTAACGTTCACCTGGACACGCTCGACCGTGAGCGTTTCCTCCGGATCACCCGGCGGGACGAACTCGGGCGGGTGCTGGACGGGATCGCCGAATGGCAGCGGCTGGGTTTCTCGACCGTCAAGATCAACGCCGTGGCGGTGAAGAATCTGGTGGAAGCCGATGTTGTGCCGCTGGCGCGGTATGGCCGCGAGAACGGCCTCGAGATCCGCTACATCGAATTCATGCCGCTCGATGCGCAGGGGCTGTGGGACCGCGGAAAAGTGCTGCTCGCGGACGATCTTATCGAGACGCTGTCGCGCGAGATCTGTCCCCTGGAAGCGGTTCCGAACGGCGACCCGCGGGCGCCGGCGGCGGAGTACCGATTCTCGGACGGCGTCGGGACGGTGGGGATTATCGCTTCGGTGAGCCGTCCGTTTTGTCTGAGCTGCAACCGCATCCGGCTGACGGCGGATGGTAAACTGCGCTACTGCCTGTTCGCGATTGAGGAGATGGACGTGAAGGGTCTGCTGCGCGGCGGCGCCGGCGACGACGAACTGGCGGCGGCGATCCGGGCGAATGTAACAGCCAAGTGGATCGGGCACGAGATCAACACATCGAAGTTCGTGGCTCCCCCGCGTCCGATGTACGCGATTGGCGGATGAGGGACGCCGATAAGTTGGCTGCTGAGTGCGCCCCGCGCTCTGCCCTACAACGAGTTTCCGCCGGATTCCGCGAGAGACGACGGCTCTCTTCAGATTTTCGCCGATCATGTGGCCGGCGCCGTCGATCGCGCCGCGCCCTCGGTTCGGGAAATTCAGGAGCCAAACCGCGATATAGCGCGGCGCCCGCTACTCCCGTATCAGCCGTTTGAGTGCGGGCCGATTCCGCGATCTGCAGGTTTCGGGAACGAAGGCGGTGCGGACGACGGGTTTCAGGGCGAAGTCAACCAACCTTGAGCAGACAAAAGTTCCCAGGCAAGTCGGATCTGTTTCACGTCGAAAGCCTTCTTTCTATCGTTCCAAGAATAGGTGCGCTCAATAGCATCATGCGGAGATCGCGCCCCCCTCGCGGGTGCAAACCCAGTGAACCGTGGCTAGCAATTCCATTCCGAAGGGAGTTTCAAATCCGTGGATCGGCTTCGCCACACGATCAAAACGCGATTGCGTGTCAGGATGCGCCGCTATGAAAGCCGACGCCGATTCCGAAACTCCCGGCAGAAGTTCAATAGGCCGCTCGGGGTTGTCTGCAGCGTCACCATATCCGCTGATGAAGTGACCCTCGATGACGGTCAGCACGTGACGCAGGTTTTTAGCGTACGGTCCGTAAATACCTTTCTCGTAGCTCAGACGTAGGTTTTCGCCGGCTTCCTGCATGAAATACATCAGCTTGTGGATCTCAAGAAGCGAAACAAACGGGTCCATCACTGCGGTAAGATAACGCGACATTAGCTCGATCAAAACCGCCCTGCCGGGGGTCATTTTCGGCGTGTGAAGTTCCTTTACCATCACCTCAGGTTTCGGAGCGCCGGTGGGTTCAAACAGTAGCACCCGGAGACCGGGCAGTGGTCCGAGTGCGCGCTCGATCCTAGGCCGAACGTCATTCCAATCGAGCCCGCCTAGCCCGCAGCCGAGGGGCGGGACTGCGATAGAGCGGATACGGCGCTCCTTGATTTCGCCGGCGAGCGCGTGTAGACCGGCATCAATGTCGCCGATCCGGCTTTTTCCTTTCCAGTGCCGTTTCGTCGGGAAGTTAATGATGTATCGCGGACCGGCCAGAAATCCCGTTTCGACGACCAGCATCTTCCCGGGGCGCACCTCCCCTCGCTTGCAGGCAGCTTCGTAAACCGCGAAGTTCCCGGGGTACGCTTTGCGGAATTGGAGCGCAATTCCTCGCCCCATAACGCCGACGCAGTTGACGGTGTTGACAAGAGCGTCGGCTTCCGCCGACAAGATATCGCCGTGTACTCGCTCGATCATCCTCTTCCCTTAGTAATACCAATTCCTCGCGATAATCATTTCGGGCCGGTGTTCCGCGGCGCGAAGCAATGCTTTTACCTGTTCTGCAATGGCGGCATCGATCACGCCAATCCGTTCGATCAACGCCCACGGGAAATACTCATGAACCAAAAACTTCGCTTGCTTCGAATCCTTTACGAATGTATCCCTCCAATCTTCTTGTGCCATCGCATTCCAATCCAGGATCTCAAGATCATCGGTTCGATGGAAGAACCGCGTATAGCGCGCACCAGCATTTCCGTTGCTGAACGCCCAGCGTCTGGGTGTGGAATTCGCCCACGCCACCGTGTCGTAAAGATCAGCCTCAAGGCGTATGATCGGACGTTGACCGCCGCGATACGTAAGTTCTGGATGATTGCCCCGATGCAAGAGGTAAAGCATGATCGAGCGGAAGCAGAAGTAAAACGGGACGTACTCCCCGACGTTGGTGCCGGGATGGCTCTCGATCTCCAATTCGCTCAGCCGCCTCCGTTTGATCTCGCTCATTCCAACTATTTTGCAGGCGAGCCCGCGGCGAATGCGCTCAGAGTCGGACCATATGACCCCGTCCACCGCCATCTGCGGCACATTCTCCAAGTGGGTAATGTGGTAGATTTTCGGGCTTCGAGGCGGTTCGGACATGGACTCCCATTGTATAGATTTCATGGAAGTGAGACGGGGTGTCGCGCAAGAAGTGTGGTGGCTTACGGGAGTAAAGCGGAGGCGGCAAAAGGGATGCAACGCGTTTCCCTCCACGCGTTCAGATCGGAATGAAACCGGGAGACGCGAATAACTTTCGACCGGGCCGTAGCATGCGCGGCGGACCTGACGAGATTGAATCCTCAGGTCCGGCTGCATCGATCTAAGTTAGCGTGCCGGCCCGTGCTGGCACTATTCCCGCGAAGATCCATTTAGAACACACCGGCCGGGATGCGGCGGCGCTGCCTGCTATTCTGAAGATTCATGCTTCGTGCCCGCTTTGCTCCTTCGCCTACCGGGTATTTGCACATCGGTAGCGCGAGAACCTTCATTTTTAATTGGCTCTATGTGCGCCGGAATGGCGGCACGATGGTGCTGCGCATTGACGACACCGATGTGGAGCGGAACACGCAGCAATCGCTCGACTCCATTTTCGATGGGCTGAATTGGCTCGGTCTCGGATGGGACGAACAGCACCGGCAATCGGAGCGCTTGGCGCTGCACCAGCAGATGGCGGAGGCGGTGTTTGCCAAGGGGCTCGCCTATCGCGACTTCACTCCTGCGGCGGTCGAGGGCGAAGACAAGGGGCACAGCGGAGGCCCGTGGCTGTTCAACGCCGGGATGCGCGAGCTCTCTAACGACGAGAGCGGCCGGCGGGCGGCGGCGGGAGAGCCTTTCGTGTTGCGCTATCGTGTGCCGCGGGATGCGCGCGCCGAGGTGAAGTTTCCGGACGCGGTATACGGGGAACAATCCAAGGCGACGGCCGATATCGAGGACTTCGCGCTTCTGCGCAGCAATGGGATGCCGACGTATCACATGGCCTCCTGCGCGGACGACATCGACCTGCGCATCTCGCATATCATTCGCGGTCAGGACCATCTGTCGAACACGTTTAAACACGTGCTATTGTTTGAGGCGCTCGGCGGCGCGCCGCCGCATTTTGCGCACCTGCCGCTGCTGACGGCGCCGGATGGGGCGAAGCTGTCGAAGCGCAAGCACGGGCCGGTGGTCAGCGTGACGACGTACCGCGATGCCGGGTTTCTTCCGCATGCCTACGTGAATTTCTTGTGCCTGCTGGGATGGTCGCCGAAAGATAATCGGGAGCGGATGTCGCCGCAGGAATTGATCGGCGCGTTTTCGTTTGAAGGGATTCACCGGTCGAATGCAGTGGTGAATTTTACAGAGGACGATCCGATCGATCCAAAAGCGTTATGGCTGAACTCGCAGCACCTGCGCACGATGCCCGTTGCGGAACTGGCGCCGATGGCGCGGGCGGCTCTGGAGGCGGCCGGCCTCGCGCCTCCCACCGATGAAGCGAAGTTCGAGCACACGGTGGACGTCATCCGGTCGCGCTTTGCGACGCTGGCCGACTTCGCGGCGCGGGGCCGCGCGTATTTCGCCGGCGATTACGAGATGGAAGCGAAGGCTCGTGCGAATCTGGACGCCCCAGGCGCAGTGGAACTGCTGCATGAGTTGGGCGCACGGCTGGAGCAATCGGCGGAATTTTCCGAACAGAGCGTGGAGGCGGAGCTGCGCAAACTGGCGGCCGAGCGCGGCGTGAAGGCGGGCCTTCTGATCAACGGCGCGCGCGCGGCGCTGACGGGACAACCGGTGGGCCCGGGCGCCTTCGCTGTGTTTGCCTGCCTGGGGCGCGAAACGGCTATCGGACGGTTGAAGAACGCATGATCATTCTTGGGTTGGGCGGCTTGGTGAACGACGCCGCTTGCGCGATTCTGGTGGATGGAAAGCTGGCGGCGGCGGTCGAACAGAAAAAGATTGCGCATCGCCAGCGTCCGGGCGAATTGCCGGCGGAGGCCATTGCGGAGTGCCTCGCGCTGGCGGGCGTTGGTCCCGGACAAGTGGATTCGGTGGCCGTGGCGCGGCCGTTCGCGGACGGTCCGGACGCGGCGCTGCACCTGGATTTGCGCGCGCGGTTTTCCAATAGCCGGATGCTGCTGGTGGATCATCATGCGGCGCACGCCGCTTCCGCGTTCTATGCTTCGCCGTTCAGCGAAGCGGAGGTTCTGACGCTCGACCGGGCGGGCGATTTTACGTGCGGCGCGCGCTGGCATGCGACGGGAAACCGGATGGAATTGCTGCGCGAAATTTATTATCCGGACTCGCTTGGCAGCTTGTACGGGCGGGTGACGGAGCTGTTGGGTTTTGAGGCGAACGCGGACGAACACAAGATCCAGTGGCTTTCGACATCGGGCGCGGACACGCTAACGCCGTTGTTCCGCGAGATTCTTTGCCGCGGCAAGGATGGAAACGGACCGGTGCGGCTGGAGCCATCGTTCTTCGATGCGAACCGCGCGCATGGAGGCGGCTTCAGCGCGAAATTCTTCGAGCGGCTGGGACTCGAAGACGGGGCTGCGATTCCGGAGCCGCTGAAAGCCGGCATTGCGCGCGGCGTGCAGACGGCCGTCGAAGAGACGGTTGTCGAAATGGCCGGAACGGGCGGGAATTTGTGCGTCGCCGGCGGCCTGTTTTTCAATGCGCTGCTGGTGCGGGCGCTCGAAACCTCCGGACGGTGGAAGAATGTATTCGTGCAGCCGGCGGCGGGGAATGCAGGCACGGCGCTGGGCGCGGTTTGGTATGCCTGGCATGTCGCGTTTCAGCGCAAGGAGCGGGCTGCGGCGCCGGATCTTTTTCTCGGACCCGAGTATGCGCCCGAGGCGATTAAGCGCGTGCTCGAGAATTGCAAACTGCGGTTCCAGTACGTGCTGACCACCGGTGAATTGCTGGAGACGGCGGTGCGGTTGATCGGCGAACACAAGATTATCGCCTGGATGCAGGGACGGATGGAATTTGGGCCGCGCGCGTTGGGGAACCGGAGCATTCTGGCGTCGCCGCTCGATCCGTATTCGACCGAGAATCTGAATCTGTTCATCAAGCATCGCGAGCCGTTCCGTAAATTTGCCGCGTCGGTGCCGGCGGAATTGGCGGGTGAATACTTTGAGACCGGGGGGAACGCGCGCTTCCTGGCGACGGTGGGGCGCGTGAAACCGGCGCACAAGAAAACGTTCGCGAGCGCGATTCTCGGCGACGGACTGGTGCGGGTGCATACAGTGGATGCGGCCGATAATCCGCTCTATCACAAGCTGCTGCACGCGGCCGGCAAAGCGACCGGGCTTCCGGTGTTATACAACACCAGCTTCAATCTGTTCAGCGATCCGATGGTGTGTACGCCTCGCGATGCGGTGCGCAGCTTCTATTCTTCCGGGATCGACGCGTTGTTCGCAGGCAATTTTCTAATTGAAAAGTAAGATTCGCGAACGGAGCTTGTGACCGCTTCCCCAGTCATGTTGTCGGTGTGGATCACGGCCGTGGCCGTGGTCAGCGTGGTGCTCGGCATCTGCTTGACTGGGATCGAGCGGATTTCCCGGCGTATAATTCCGTTCGGCGCGGGGGTGCTGATCGGGGTGGCAGTACTTTTCGTTCTGCCGGAATTGGCGGATTTTTTTCAATGGAGGATCGCGCTTGCATGGTTCGCCGGCGGCTTTGCGTTGCTGTGGGTGATTGACCGGCGCATTTATGCGGTGTGCCCCTCGTGCAGTCCGGGGCACGATCACGACCATTGCGGAGCCCGGCTGCACGGATTCGCCGGGCCGCTGCTGGCCGCGGCCGCGCTGCACAGTTTTCTGGATGGATGGGCGGTAGGGAGCGGAAGCCAGACAGGATCAAGCACTCTTGGCGTGGCGTTGGTAGTGGCGATTGCGCTGCATAAATTGCCGGAGGGGATCGCTCTGGGTGTA
>JBDTAT010000465.1:0-4286 GCA_039924505.1 Bryobacteraceae bacterium | reverse complement strand
GCACGGGTCGCCATTTCGGTGGACTCCAGATCCAGATGCCCCAGTTGCTGGCGGTCCCGGAGCACCCGTCCGATCAGGCGATTTATTTCTTCCTCCGTATCCTGGCGACACGCATCCGCAGTTTTTTTTTCATCTGCTCCATATCGTTTTCATCCTCGATCACGGGCGCCGGGCGCAGGTCGCAAATCTTGTCGTTGATCTCGACCAGTTCCTGACAGAGGCGTTCGAACTCACGGTATCGTTCCACCTCCTTCTCCGCTTTGTCCAGTTCCGGTCCCAGGGGCAGATTTCGTGCCTTGGTCTTGCCTCCCACGCTGGCGTTCCACAAATACTGGGGACCATGGCCGGGGTGATCCTTCCGGGCACATGCGCAGTTGCTCTTGCCGCACTTGCGATAGTTCACCGAGATCGTGCCGCGGCGGAAATCGCCGAGGATCTCCAATTTCCGGTGTAACTGCTTGCGGCGGGTTTCCAGAGATTCGAGTGATGCCTCCATGGCGCCTCCATCTGAATGATTTACATCATTCAGATTATCGCCCAAAAAAAGGACGGACGGCAACTTCCGCCCACAAATTTGACGCACACCCCCAAGCTACTCCTTTCTGGACTACTGGACATCGTTTGTCGTTGACGCGGCGTTTGGGTAACGAGGCTGGCCGGGGCCAAACGGCTCGCGGAGCAGAACGGCGCTGGCTGCGGTTTGGAAGCTTCGACTGAGCGAAGACACGGAGCATCCGTTGCGTGATCCGCTGGCGCTCCGGATCGCTGGTGGCACTGGCAAACAGCGGCATGAAAGCGTTCAGAGTATCCTGCGCCTTCGAGAAACTGAACCGCCTGGGATTCAGGTTCAGCGCCGCGCCGGCGTCGTTCATGGCGGCACGCGTCAGATTGTATGCGGCTACGCCGAGTACCAGTTCCCGCTCCGCCATGGCCGGGGTTTTGACCTCGAGCATGTGCATCCGCACCTCCCGTTTCAGCGAGCGCAGATCCGTTTCGATGTTCCAGCGGTAGCCATACAAGTTCAGAATCCCGTCCGCGAGCTGTGTCAGGGTGGTGAAAAAGTAAAGCTTCTGCCTTTTGCCGCTGTCATCGCGAACCTTGAATGCCAGAAGACGACCTTCGACAGAGGCGCTAGCGGGAAGTTCCGGGTTGTTGCGGCGGTCCTCGCGACTCGGAACCCAATGGATCGATTTATCGGTGCCGGCCGATGGCTCCACTCCTCCGCTCAATTTCGCGGCGCGCCTTTCGGTGAGCCGGAACAGACATGGATGCTTCTTGACGCGGTCAACTCTTGTTCGCTCACTGCGGCCGCCCCATACATCGGCCCCCAACAGGGCCAAGACCCGCAGCACCAGCCCCGGCAGGGTCTTCGCCGACTGCTGCAAGGATCCGAATATCCAATCGCTCACCTGTTCGGCCACCTCCAGCGGCAGTTTGGCCCGAGCTTGGCTGTAGGCGCTCGTATTGGCCGAGAGCGGCTCTGCCGGCCCTCTTTCCGGCCATCCCACAAACGCCCGCACCGGACCGGTCGCCAACTCGCGCACCGCTACGGAAAGCGTGCCTTTGGGGTCGAGCCGCTGGAAAATCATCAGCCACATCACTATCCAGGCGCTGAACGGACCCTCCCGCGAAAAGGCCGCCAGTCCGGCGAGCATCTGCGCTACACGCTCCTTGGGAACCGCCTGCCGATATCGCTCGAACGCCCCGGTCGGCTTCGCCGGCGCAAAACCCGCTTCGGCCCCTTGGCTGGAGCGCTCCTTACTGATAACACGATCTGTTTGTTCCACCCACCGTCATATCGCACTTTGAAACCTTTTGGAACATTTATATAGGCTCAAACCTCCTGATCTGGATGAAATCAAGATGAGCCGAGTTTGAAGACGAGCGTGAGGCCAGTACCAGGGAAGACCGTCTGCGTTGCATTGAGTTCGGCGAGCAGTAGTTCGAGGCCTGATCGTGAGCTGCCTGCGTGAGATGGTGGAGCCGGACGGTCAATGTGTTGGCGGTCAGGTCAGGTGTGAGATCGGCCTCGGTCCGGTAGATCTGGCGCACCAAGGCGCGTGCATCATCAGAACGGGCGATATGCTCGCGAAGCAGCGAGGCCATGCTGGATTCAGCACGATAAGCGATCATTTTAATCGTATCGATGAAGTGTTTCCGCTGGGTGCGCAGACGAGTGAACCGGTCTTCTACTGGCGGGGACTTCACCGGAATGTGATGCGGGGTGTTCTTGCGTTGTTGTTTGAGGCCGTCGATTTCCGAATCCAGAACTTCAATCTCTTCCCGCAGGTGCCCCTTGCGCTGCTGAAATCCATGCAGTTCCGATTCGGTGGGGTCTTCGGATAAGGCCAAGGCGCCGAACTGAGCAGCCAGGCGAGGACGCTTGCCGGTCTTTGACCGGAGCTGGTTGTCGAGCTTGCGCCACTGCGGATTCACCACTGAAATCGCGTCAGGAATGGGTTCGGTTCCATACTCAATCAGGCGGTCCAAACTAAAGTGTTCTCTCATGTAACGGAAGAAGTTTTCCTGAGTCCATCGGGCGAATAGCGACGCCGCCAGCGTGGTCAGCGGCGCCTGAAAATTCGTCGTCAGGATGGAAGTCTGATGCCCGCTGTCGTTGAGCTTGCGGATCTCTCGCACCCAAAGCTTGTTGGATAACTGGGAGCCGCGCTCGGCCAGTTGCGGGGTCACCGTTTCGCCTCAGGCCAGTGGGACGCTGTGGGCGGCGAACTCTTCCCCCCGCCAATCGTCTTTGGGAAACTTGTGATACGTCAGGATCGCTATCCGCTTCCGCCACATCTGCTCGAACAACTCCGGACTGTAGCCTTCCCGGTCGAACACCATGGTGAACCAGTGAGCCCGTGGATCTTCGGCCAGCCGTCGCTCTTGCTTCGGCGTCCTGGCCACGCTGGCCTCCAACCACGGGATCACATCCTGTTTGAAGGTGGCGATCAGTCCCGGGTCCACTTCCTTGTTCACGTAGAGAAACGGCTGGTCATCCATAGTGTTGATCCATAGTGCCGCGGCAGCGCGGTCTGGTCTCCGTGATACACGCGCACATGGCCATCGCAGTAGAAATAGAGTTCGGTGGCGTTTTGCCGGGCAATCCATTCCTTGGCCAATTCGGCGTTCCAGCGGATCGCCCGCCTAAGTCCTGGCTCAACAGTTTCAGCTTGGCGCGCAGCGTCCGCACTTCCGGGATTCGATCCAGCCCCAATATTTTGCCCCACTCGCCCGGCGCTTCGTAACGAAGTTGTTCCAGCGACCGGATTCGTGCCAGCGCCGTCAAATCCCAGCAGCAGGAAGATGCTGTCGATGCCATAGAATCCGTTGGGCAGTTGGTACATCTGGGGCGTATAGCGCAGCCAACCGGCCGCCAACAGCGCCGGCAATGCCAGCAACACTCCGCCCTGGGCTACGTCGCAGGTGGCTTGAAACTCCACTCGTGCCGACTCCAACTCCCCCATCGCCGCCGCCACTCGTTCCAACGAACGCGTCGCCCCGTTTCCCATCGGCGTTTGGCTGTCGATCTGGCTACGTTCGCTCTTGTTGGTTACCTCGCTGGCTTCACTCTCGTTTTTTGACCTCGCAAACGTCCTGCGCGGATCGCCTTGTGCGGCGTGTTCCCCAACAACTTCAGCTCCCTCGCTACTTCCGGTACACTTACGCCCCTCATCGAGTAATCGCTGCGCCTGCTCCATCACTTCGCCTTTCAGCACCGATGCCGAACTGTGGCGTGGCTTCGCCTCGTAGAACCCCTTGGCTCCGTGCTCTCGATACAGCTTCACATACCGCTTCACCGTGACCATCGGCACACCAAACGCCTTCACGATCTCTTTGGGTTTTACCGTCCCACCTACGATCATCTGGTTGGTAAACATGCGGAAACTCCGCACGTCTTGCTCCTCGTGCTGGAACACCAGCAGGTGCCCGTGGATATACCAAACCACGCCCGCCTCTTGTTGGACTGCGATCCTGGAATTAATCTCAATCACCCCGGCGGGAAACACCGGCAGTTGCATCTGCGGCATCCCTATCTCTTACCTACAAAGCACCCTGCTCTGCAAGTACATTCCCGGATCATTCTGTTTTCACTGGCCGGCGAGATTCCCTGGGCGAGATCAGGAGGTCTGAGACTTATGATCTTATTTAGCAACTTCAAATATGCCCCTTAGTGACATTAGGCACGAGTGCCCGCGCCACGTTCCCGCTCGAGCCAATTTCCATCCTGCGCTGGAAAAACGGCCGTTTCCACCCGCTACAACGGCTTTTCGTGCATTTACTTC
>JBDTAT010000464.1:0-3400 GCA_039924505.1 Bryobacteraceae bacterium | reverse complement strand
GAGGTATACTGCGCGCTGCCGCCATTGGTCACCAGTTTGAATTCGCCGATGGTGTCCATATTGGGCATGGTGAGGTCGGCGCGCCGCCCGATTCCGTCGATGGCGGGATACGCAGTGGTCTGGAACGGGTTGAGTTGCCCTCCGTCGGCCAGAACCTGCATGGCGCTCCGGTTTCCGTTCTGGAACGTCCCGCCGACGGTATCCGTGCTGCCGTAGGGAACGCCCGCGGTCTGGCCGACCAGCGTCTGCACCTCACGCACGATGATCGGCAGATTCTTGAGTTGTTCCTGAAAGCGATAATTCCCAATCTCCTGGTTCTCCGTATCGACGATCGGCGGCGCGCCCGTCACGGTGACCTGCTGCTCGACATCGCCCACCTGCAACGTCAAATTCGACGTCAGCGCGGAATTGATATTGATGACGATGCCTGGTTCCGTCACGGTCTTGAAGCCAGGCTTGGCCGCCTTCAGCGTGTACTCGCCGACCAGCAAGGGCGAAAGAACATAGGTGCCGGAGGCATTGGTTTCGACCGTCCGCAGCGTCCCGGTCTCGACGTTGGCGGCGGTCACCGCAACCCCCGGAATGGACGCTCCTTGAGGATCGGTGATGACGCCGCTGACCTGACCGCTCGGCTGTTGGGCTAATAGCCAGGGAACAAAAAAAATTGAGGCGCCGAGAGTAACGGCTCCGACGGAATGGCGAGCGGGCATCGCTCTAAATCTCCTGCCAATCCAAATTGTGAATTCGGGATGATTGTATCGCCGGGCCAGAAGAGTGTCAAATTACGCGGCGGCAATTACGCGGCGCACGGGAGTTCGTCGCGAATTCCGGTGCATCCGCTACCGCAGGCTGTATGGCCGCCCGCGGTACATTCCCACGCGTTCCACCGCGCGCACGCGGATCAGTTGCACGCTGATGTTGTCGCTGCCGTCCCGCGTCTTCGCCAAGCCCACCAGCTTGGCGGCAGCCGCGTCCAGACCGGCGTTTTGGCTGACGATGCCCGCCATGTCGGCCTCCGTCACCGACGCGTACAAGCCATCGGAGCACAGCAGCAAAACATCGCCCGGCGCCACCTGTTGTTCGCCGATGTCGACGCCCACCGCCATCGCGCTTCCAAGCGAGCGGCTCAGAATGTGCCGGTTCGCAACCCCGATGGCATCGCGCGCCGCCACGGCGCCCATCCGCAACTGCTCGTTCGCCACCGTGTGGTCGCGCGTCAGCGCCGTCGCGCGGCCGCCGCGAATCAGGTAACAGCGCGAATCGCCCACGTGCGCGATAACGGCGCGATCATAGCGGAGCGCGCAAGCTACCAGCGTCGTGGCCATTTCTACCCCGCCCGGGCGGGCGTTATGGCCCGCCTCCAGCACATTAGCATTCGCAGCCTGCACCAGACGCGTCAGCAAGTCGCCCAGTGGCGCGTTGGGAGCCGCCTGGCGAAAGCCCGCCAGTAGATTCTCCACCGCCGTCCTGGAAGCCACCTCGCCGGCCTCTTGCCCCCCGACTCCGTCCGCCAATGCGAATAACCACCCGAGACTTCGCATCTCGGCCGCTGTGGCAGGCACGGCCGACCCCAGATAATCTTCATTATGCTCGCGCATGCGCCCGGCGTCGGAAACCTGCGCGAACTCGACATCCAGCATAGATCCTTGGTAACCCACCGTCTCTATCGAGCCGCCAACGTCAGGAAGCGGAAGTTCTTTCGAGCTTCGCTCCCTATTCTCATTCCAGCCTCCTAGGTTGCTTCCGCCTGCGTCCGGTGCTTGATCAGCGTCGTCCTCCCCGTATTCTTACTCGATCGCACGAAGTAAATGCCGCCGTAAATCGCCCATACCAGTGCGATCCCCAGCGCCAGCAGCGGCTCCATCTTCGTGCCGTAGCCCATAAACGGCCCGATCAGATAGAACGCCATGCACGACAGATTGGCCACCAGCCCGAACACCGGGATCAGCACATGGCGCACGACATTGAACTTCGGATGCCGGTGATACGCCACCATGCAGATTACGCAGCTCAACGCATACAGCACGAAGGTTCCGAAATTCGAGGCCAGCGTGACCGTCAGCAGTGAATTCGGCAGCGCCGCCATCTTGTCGTGAGTCATGTAACCAAAGCTTGACCAGAAGCCCTGAGGCAATCCCTTGATCACCGTATCCGACAGTGCGCCGCCATCGCCAAATGGATTCAGCACGGCGATGCAGCCCACCACCGCCGAGATCGCCGCCAGCGTCCAGATGGCCCGCTGCGGAGTCAAGCTCTTGGCATTTAGCAAACCGAAATGCTCCGGCACCTCGCGGTCCTTCCCCATGGCGTAGGTGACGCGCGCGCCCGTATTCATGCACGACAGCGTTGTGCCAATCAGCGCCAGAAACACAGTGAAGGCCTCGCACAACATAAATGCTCGTCCATGCCCCGCGCCAAACAGCGCCGTTCCCACCATCACCATCATGTCGCCGATCGGCGCCGAAGAGCTGGTTGCGCTCTGCATCGTGTACCCGCTGTTCAAAAAGTAATTCGCCGCGAAATACTCGAACAGGTAGCAGAACACCCCCTGCACCAGCAGCGAAACGATCACCGCAATCGGCACGTCGCGCTTGGCGTTGCGCGCCTCCCCTCCCATCGCCGTCACCGACTCAAATCCGACTAAGATCAGGATCGCGACGGTGGCCTGAATAAACGCCCAGGCCCAGTTGTGAACGCCGATCACCGACGACGCGCTCGAGTGAGTCAGGAAATTCCCTTTCTCGTCCTGCGCCGGGTAGCTGATGTGGTACGGAACCGGTTGCCCGGCCGCATTCAGTTTCGGCTTCGGGCGGCCGTCGGCGTCGCGAACCACGGTCTCGGCCGTCTGACCGTTGGCGACCGTCTTCTCCGTCGCAAACTCAAAGCTGTACGCATCGCCCGACGCCGAATCGAACTGGTACGCCACGCTGCCCGGCGGATGACTGACGCGGAATCCCAGCGCGAGCACCGAGAACACCACCAGCGCCGCAATCTGAATCACGTTGATCGCCACGTTCACCGAGGTCGATCCCGTTACGCCGCGATTTGCGATATACGCCACGAAAAATGCGAACACGATGGCGACCAGCATCATGAACGCCGGACCGGGATTGGAGGCGCTCATGAAATTCGGCCAGATGGTTCCCACCAGGTAACCGCATAACAGACCCATTACGCCCACCATCACACCCGGATAAATCCAGTAGTAGAGATGCGAGCCCCAGCCGACAATAAACTTCGATAGCCGCGCATAGCGCCAGGCGTCGGAGTGATTCAGGAACGATTGCTCCGCAAAATAATACGAACTGCCGGTGCCCGGATACAGCTTCGCCATCTCGGCGTAGCAGACGGCCGTGGCCAGACACAGTAACAGAGCGACGATAATGCCAAACCACATGGC
>JBDTAT010000463.1:0-14531 GCA_039924505.1 Bryobacteraceae bacterium | reverse complement strand
ATGGTTACTTTGGCTTTGTTGTTCAGCCGTTCGACCACGCCGCTTGAAAACTGCTTTCTTGCCTTGAAATAGTTCATTAGCAGCGAGCGGTGCTTGCGCAGCATCCGGGCGATCGTTTTCATGGGTTCGATACGCGAGCGCATGGCTTGAGAGCACCAGAAGCCCAGGAACATGCCGGCCCAATATGGCGAGTTGTATTTCCAGAATTGTTGGAAGTCCTCTTTGAGCAAGTAGGCGCGGACGGTTTGCAGGTTGTAGCGGAGCAGATCGCGCAGGCGGTGCTGCTGCTTGGCGGTGAGATTCTCTTTACGCTTCAGAACACACCAGCGGGTTATCTCCAGCAACGGTGCGTTGCCCGCCTGGGCCAGTTTGCGTGCTTCACCGGCGCGGATCTCGTCCAACGCCTTGTTCATATGGGCAACGATGTGGAAGCGATCGAGGATGTGCAGCGCTTGGGGGCATTTCTCGCGAATCACGTCCAGGTAGTTCTGCCACATATCGGAGCAGACAAATTTGATCTGCGAAGCGAGTTGCGTTCCGATGACGGTGAAGAAAACTTCGAAGCTGGCGATGGTGCGTTCCTTGCCGACCCATAACAGTCGGGTGAAGCCCTGGTCGATTTGGTAGACCAGTGTCAGATATTTGTGGCCTTTGGCATATTGGATTTCATCCACGCCAATGGCCTGGATCGACTCCAGCGAGCGATGCTCCAGGCCCCAGGCGACCACGTACTCGACAGCGCCGCACACCTTATCCCAGGAAGTATGGAACGACTCGGCGGTTTCCTTCCAGGAGAGTTTGCGTGCCCACCGGGCCAGGAAAAGCATGTTGGCAATGGTGGACTGCTGCTTACCGGTGCTCCAAGGGACCTCCTCCTCGACCACCCGGCCGCAATGGCGGCATTCGACGCGTCGCATGCGGTATAGAAAGAAGACCAAAATCCCCCAGAAAGGGATGAACTCAAAACGCCGCTCGGGGAGATGATCGTAACCTGGTGCGGGCTGGTGGCACCCGGAGCAGATCGCCGCCGATCCAGCCAGTGACCGGATGGCTATTTCGATGTTTTTCTTATCTGCGCCCCAGCGGGCCGGTTGGTAGACGAATCCTGGATGATAAGAGCAGTGGTTTAGAATCGTGATCAGGTCCATGGCACGGATGATTGCGAAGGCGAAGACTTCCAGAATAAACCGCATCGCCACACTGCCGCCGTGCGCTGCTTCCGCCTATTGCAAGGATCTGGATCGTTGGGCCCGATCATGGATGGGACTGGAGAAAGATCTCCCGCCGGGTGAAGCTTTGGTGGCTTGCTTCCGACCCCTCATCGAGCATCTGGCATCATCGGGTCTTGCACCCAGGACGATTCGCCGCCACGTGGACAATCTTTGGCTGCTGGGCGGAGAGATCATCCGCGACCTCAACTACAACCCCTCTCAGAGAAAGAAGACTGCCGAACAACTTCTCCGCCACGCGGTTTACGACGACGGTGGCCCGCTCATTCACAACGGCTCGGAAGAACACCAACGCTCCCTCGACGCCACCTGCCGCACACTCCACAGATTCCTCACTCAATCCCAGCGCTGATCCCGGCAGTTACCCGCAAATTCCCCGGACGAGGCCACCAATGAGGCAAAGCGACACGCTATCCGACCCCGGAACATTGATTCCACGTCACTACTTTTGGCATCTGGCGTGCATGAAAGCAACATTTTATGCTCGTCAGGATACTATTCTGTTTGGCGTTGTTGAACGCCGCGGTAATGGCAACGCAACCCGGATTCCTGCTGGGGCCGGACTATAGCGAATGGCTTTACCCCAATGCGGGCCAGATGCAGATCGCTACCGATGGTTCCGGGGCGCTCTACATTCTGTCGGTCCTTACGGGTACCTCTCTCAGTTCTCAGCCTGTTTTCAGGGTGACCAAGCTCTCGGCGGACGGGAAGACAATTCTGTGGGAGAACGATCTTGGATTTGCGACGTATCAGATTGCTGTGGATCCCTCCGGCGGCGTGTACGTGCTGTCGTCGATTTCCACGGAGGCGCCGGGAGTGCTGCCCGCTCCCTCTTTATTCGTTGCGAAATTGACCTTCGATGGGGGCGGCATCGCGTGGAAGACGCAGGTCCCCAATTTCCCTGCGTACGTGCCTACGCCTGTTCTCGCAGTCGATCCGCAAGGCCGCGCATATGTGGCCGGCGAATCTGACGCGTCGAATACCGTTGGTGGTGTCGTTCGGCTAAAAGCCGACGGCAGTGGAATCGACTACACCGCGAAGGTGGCGGGCTACCCGACGGCCATTGCCGTCGATGCGTCGGGCGGGGCGTTTGTGGCGGGATCGTCGGACCCATCGCAGGGGGACGTCAGCAGCACCTTTCTAGCGCGGCTGGCGCCAGACGGTTCCGCCGGTTTTTACTCGACCCTGCCTGCAGCAATTTTCGGGTTTGTCGTCGCCGTGGATCCGCAGGGGAATGCCGTCACTTACAGTGGCACCGGGAATGAAGGTGGAGTCTTGCAGCGCTTCGATTCCACGGGCGCGGTCACGCTTTCGCGGCCCGGCCCCAAAAGCTTTGTTCCCGCACTTGCGGTGGATGCGGCTGGGAACATGTACGTCACGGGATCTACGGAGTATTTGACACCGGTCAGAAACAGTCTGGCAACCTGCGGACTGGACCTGCTCAGCGTGTTTGCCCCTGACGGTTCGGTACTCCAAACCACGTATATCCCAGGTGGCCACAATTCCGGGGCGCTGGTCGCCATAGGCGTCAATTCGAACGTCTTTGTGGTCGATCGAGCGGAGGTGGGCTTCACGCCCTCGCAGACCGGTCCGTTCCCGCCCGTCCCGGCCGTCCCGCCCGCAAACCCAGACGCGACGACGGCGTTCCTGTGGCGCCTCTCCCCCAATGCCAACGCGCAAACTTTTCCTCTCGCCTGTTTGGGCAATGCGGCGACTAACAACGGCTCTGTCGCGATCACGCCGGGAATGATGGTCAGCCTGTTCGGAAACGGGCTCGGTCCGCAGCAGGGGATCCAGACGCAGGCCACCCTGCAGAGTCCTTTCCCCACACAAGCCGGGAACGTCGAGGTGACCTTTGACGGCAATCCGGCGCCGCTGACGTGGGTGCAGGATGCTCAGATCAATGCGGTGGCGCCGTGGTCGCTGACACCCGGTCAAACCACGCAGGTCTGCGTTTCCTACCAGAACGTGAAGACGAATTGCCTGACTGGGCTGGTGGCGCAGAATTCGCCGGGAGTGTTCACGATCGATGGAGTTCATGCGGCGGCGTTAAATCAGGATGGAACCATCAACTCCGCGGATCATCCGGCGCCTGTGGGGTCCATTATTTCCGTGTGGGCGACGGGGCTGGGTCCGATCGATCCGGCCCAGGGAGATGGTACGTTGGTGGGGTTTCCGCTGCCCACAAATACGGCGCAGGTCGCCGTTCAGGCAATTGCATTGGTTTTGGGTTTTTTCGGTGGCGGGTATACGATCATCACACCGTTCGTGGTGACGTATGCAGGGCCCGCGCCATACCTGGTGGCCGGGACAAGCCAGATCAACTTTCAAGTCGTCAAGTATCCAGGTACGATCTTCGTAGGCAACGGCTTCCAGATTTACGTCGCACAGTGAGACAGTTTGGCGGTGGCCCAAAACCCCGAGCTGCATCGCCCTCGGGCCGCCCGACCCGAACACCTGCGTGGCGCGCTGCGTTGCCTGGCCGAAGGCCTGCGTCTGCGACGTGGCCGAATCCAGATTGAAGCTGCAGCCGCCCACGTTGGCGATGTTCAACACGTTGCACATTTCATCCATTACCTGGAGCTTATAGCGCTCCTCATAGGTGAAGACCTTGGTCGGCCGGATATCGGTGGTGCTGGTGTTCGTGCCGAGATTGTAGTCCTCCGGCAGGGCCAGCGCCGGAATCGGCATTCCGCGCGCGTCTTTCTTCCCCGCATACGTGGAATTCCAGCTCGAAACAGCACTTGCCAGTGTGGACTTGCCGGAGTTGCAGCGGAGCCCGATGACGGGAATTCCGGGGATCGGCGTCGTGGAAACACCGCTGCCGGTCAGGTCGACGCCCGGCACCACCGTCGTTACCGGGCGGCAGCTCTGCGTGGATGAGCGTGACATTTGACGCCAATCGGCCCCGACTCACCCCAAACCCAACGGCGATCGTTCCTCATTCTCTACTGCCGTGATTGCCGCGATCTTTCGGAGTGGCCGGAGCGTTGGATGGGTGAGGAGAAGGATCTTCCTGTCGGCTGACAACTTGTGGAATACTTCATGCCGTTCTTCCTTCACCTCGCAGAATCCGGCCTGTCGAAAAGGACCATCCAAAACCACGTCGACAATATGCGGCTTCTCGGCGGAGAGATCATCCGCGACGTGAACGAAGAGCCTCGTCTCAGAAAGAGCTCTGCGGAACACAACTTGTCCGCAACGTGGTCCATGAGGACGGCGGCCCGCTGATCCATAACGGCTGGGAGGACGAGCAGCGCACCTTCGAGTCAACGTGCCGGAAGTTTCACCGATTCCTCACTCAATCCCAGCGCTGAGACCCGCAAGTTACCCACTGATTCCCCGGACGAGCCGGAATTCTTCGAGAACGGTGCGGCTGCCTTTCAGCAGCAGAGACCGACCAACCATTCCTCCGAGCAGGAGCGCGTCGCGTATCTGGAGAAGAAGTTCCAGACCAAGGACGAGGTTCTGGCCGAACTTATGGCGCAGCACATTGCATTAAAAAAAACGCTTGGGGAACTCTGACACGGGTCTGGGTCCCGCACGATACGCGGGACCAGATCGTGGATTTCGTCCGGCGCTGGGCTGAGAAGACCAAGATCGGCGCCAGGCGTTTCATCGACTGGCTCAATATCACTGCCGGCAAGTTCCACGACTGGCGGGAACGCGACGGCAAGGTGAACGAGCATAACGGTTGGGTTCCGCGGGATTTTTGGCTGGAGGACTGAGAGAAACAAGCCATCGCCGGGTTCCATTTGAAGAATCCGCTGGAGGGATATAGACGGCTCACGTTCAATGCTCGATGCCGACATCGTCGCGGTGAGTCCGTCGAGTGTGTGGCGGGTCCTCAGCCAGGAAGGGTTGTTGTCGAAGTGGAAGGGCAAGCCGTCCAAGAAGGGCACGGGGTTCGAGCAACCGCCGGCCGCTCCTCAGCACTGGCGCATCGACGTGTCCTACATCGACATCAGCGGCACGTTCTATTACCTTTGCAGCATCCTCGACGGCTACAGCCGGTATATTGTCCACGGGGATCTGCGCGAGAAGATGACGGAGGCCCACATCGAGATCGTCATGCAGGGAGCCAAAGAAAAGTATGCGGAAGCGCGGCCACGGATCATCTCCGGCAACGGCCCCGCGGTTCATCGCCAAGGACTTCAAAGAGTTCATCCGGATCTCGGGCATGACGCACGTCAGAACCTCGCCGTACTACCCGCAATCGAACGGCAAGATCGAGCGCTGGCACAAATCGCTGAAGAGCGAGCGCATTCGGCGCGGAAGGCCGATGTCGCTGGAAGATGCGCGGCGTCTGGTCGAAGGCTACGTGGACCACTACAATAACGTCCGTTTGAACAGCGCCACCGGCTACATCACACCGAAGGATATGCCGGCGGGGCGGCAGGAGGAGATCCACGCCGAACGCGACCGCAAGCTGGAAACGGCCAGACAGCAACGGCAGGTTCGCCGCCAGCAAGCCTCGTGAAGAGCGGGGCGGCCAGCCGCCCCGGCGGCGGACTGCCGTTGAAGTGGATACTTTCCGGTTTGCCGACGACTCGGGAGTAAACCAAACTACCCGAGCCAGGCGGGGCTATGTACGGGCTGGCGACGATCTCGGCAGCGAACCGCGTACGGATCTCCCCTGCTTCCGGTAGAAACATGGCCGGAGCATTCGGGACAGCCCCCTTTAGTAATTCCGCGAAGTTTTCACAGGCCGTTATAGCTGCTGACATTCGTTTTCGCTTAACCGTATAGAGGAGAACTTCACCATGCGGTTATCAAGAACGGCAGTTTTCAGTCTGATCACATCATCCGTCATCGCGCAAGTCCGGCCTTCGGCAGGCCAGATCGAACCAGATGCGAGACTTTGGCAAACCTGGGTCCTCGCTTCAGCCAGCGGCCAAAGGCCGGATTCTCCGCCCGACCGTGCGGAGACCATTCGGGAACTACTGTTAGTGCGGAAGGCGGCGGAGAATTCGGCTGCCAGCGCTGCGCAGCAGCTGGCGTATTGGAACGCAGGTTCGCCAAATTACCGGTGGCAGCAGATAGCCATGGCCAATACGGGCATGACCAGCATCCCCGGATTTCGCGCGCTGGCCCTGATGAATGTCGCCATTGCAGACGCCGAAATCGCGGCCTGGGACGCTAAGTACTACTACAATCGACCGCGGCCGAGCCAGGCAGATCGCACGTTGGTGACGCGCATTCCCACCCCCGACAGCCCGTCATACCCGTCCGAGCATGCGGCCGCGGCAGGTGCGGCCGCGGCGGTCCTCTCGTATCTCTTTCCAGCCAACGCGCAGAGTTTCGCGAGTATGGCGCAGCAGGCCGGCAACTCGTTCGTCTATGCCGGTGTGCAATACCCCAGCGACGTCAGCGCCGGACTGGCCTTGGGGCAGGCGGTTGCCGCGCGTGTGATCCAGCGGGCTCGGGCCGATGGTTCCGATGCGTCCTGGACCGGCGCAATTCCCACTGGCCCCGGGAAGTGGACCGGTACTAACCCCGTCCTGCCGCAGATGGCCAATTGGCAGACGTGGGTACTGTCGAATGGCAGCCAGTTGCGCCCAGGCCCGCCACCCGATTACAACTCCGCGGAAATGGCGGCGCAGGTGTCGCAGGTGAAGAACTTCGCGCGAACCACGGCTTCCAACACCGCCGTCTATCACTGGGCAAGCGCCTTCGTTTATAAGCTCTGGGGCGACATTCTCGATCAAAAGGTGTTTGAATATGGACTAGCGGCGAACCCGCCGCGGGCGGCACGGGCCTACGCGCTATCTTCCGTCGCGCAGTATGACGCTCTCATCGCCTGCTGGGATTCAAAGTACACTTACTGGGAGATGCGGCCGTTTCAGTTGGACCCCACGATTACGACCGTGGTCCCAACTCCCAATTTTCCGGGCTATGTAGCCGCACACGCCACGCTCTCCGAAGCCAGCGCGACGATTCTAGACTACCTCTTTCCACAGGAAGCCAGCTATTTCGACTCCCAAGCGCAGGAGGCGGCCTCATCGAGGCTTTGGGGCGGCATTCACCTTCCGGTCGATCTCGAAGTCGGGTTGAAGCTTGGGAATTCCGTCGCGACGCTGGTTGTGCAGCGCGCGCAAAGCGACGGAGCCAATTAGGGCGGTGCGACCCAGACTCGTACTGCGTCACGAGGAGGACCTTTTATATGAGAACTTGCAAAACCATTTTCTTGCTATGTGCTCCGTGTGCGATCACGATGAACGCCCAACTGCCAGCCGGCTCGATCATACGCTTCGAGATCGAGAACTCGACCTTCTACCAGTATGACTGCCCCTATTCGCAGCTTGGCACGAATCCAAACCGACTTAACTATCCCTTTCCCCGTGCGGGGATCAAAACGGGTGTCGCCATTGGCGATATCGTCTCCGTGAATGGAAACCCTGCCAAAGGAACCACTTACGAGAGTTCAGTGGCGCTCTTCTTCGGCTCCCCGAATGTTTTACCCGGCCAGCCGCTCCTCGACGACGGCCGGTCCGGAGTCTCGCCATGGGATCTAACGTTCATGAAGCCGGATGGCACGCAGATCGGGAGTATACATGTCGACGGAATGATCGGAGGAGGCCGGAGCGCAGGCGTCCCCTCGGGACTCACCGGTGGGGGGGATATTACGTCAGCGGAGGTACCGGCCCCTTCTTTGGAGCGCGAGGATATTTTTCGGCCGCTCAGGGCGCGAACGCCAACCCGCCGACGCTGGGAGAACGCGTCACCTCGGCTTGCGAGGATCCGTCTCTGAGGCGCCAGTATGCGGACGGGCGCGGGACCCGCCACGGAGTTCTGTATCTAATCCCTCTAATCCCTGCGGAATTCGTGGCTACGGCGGGCGGGGCGCCGGCAGTGTTCCATGCCGACTTCTCGCCGGTGACCGCCACCAAGCCTGCAAGTGCGGACGAGACGCTGATCGCCATGGCCAAGGGGCTTGGTCCCACAGTTCCGGGGGTCGACCCTGGCCAGCCGTTTCCAGCATATCCAGCAGGCCAGCTTCAACCAGTCAATTCACCGGTCGACGTGATGGTGAATGGAATCGTGGCGGAGGTGATGAACAAAATCGGCTGGCCAGGGCTGGTCGATATCTACCGTGCCGATTTCCGGGCTCCTGCCGGAACCACATCCGGGATGGCGGCGATTCAGTTGAGCGCTGCCTGGATGCAAGGACCCGCAACGAATATTCCAGTCCAGTAACAGGAAAAAATAGAAAGATCCAATAGCATTCTCTTGGTTGCGGAAAACCCCGAAGAAAAAGAACGGACAGCGTTATAAGGCGAAGCCAAATCCGTGGGCAGATAGAGTAAGATTGATACCTGCTCATGGATTCGGCGCCTTCGCGAGAGATCACGGAGTTGTTGAAGGCGTGGGGAGCCGGAGACCATGCGGCGCTGGACCGGCTCGCACCCGCGATCGATCAGGAACTGCGGCGACTGGCAAAAGCCTATCTCAAGCGCGAACCTCACGAACAAACGCTGCAAACCACCGCCCTGATCAACGAGGCATACCTTCGACTGATCGAGATTCGGGATTTGCCGTGGCAGGACCGGGCTCACTTTTTTGCCATCTCAGCGCAGATGATGCGCCGGATTCTTGTGGATGCAGCCCGCTCCCGGCGTTCCGAAAAACGTGGGGGGCGGGTACCACACGTTCCTTTGGAGGAAGCAATGGAGAACGGGACTGTGCCGTTGTCGAGCGGAAACGATATACAGATCCTCGCGCTCAACGATGCTCTCGACAAACTCGCCAAGGTGGACGCGCGCAAGGTGAGCGTGATCGAACTACGGTTCTTCAGCGGGTTGAGTGTGGAGGAAACCGCGGAGGTGCTGAAGATCTCTCCGCAAAGCGTCATGCGCGATTGGAAACTGGCAAAATCGTGGCTGGCGCGCGAACTGGCCAATGAGGCGGCGCCATGATTCCGGAGCCACTCTGGCGGCGGGTTGAGGATTTGTATCACGCCGCTCTAGATCAACCGAGCGGCCTTCGCCTCGCCTTTCTGCAGAACGCCTGCCAGGGCGACGACGAGTTGCACCGGGAAGTGCTTTCGTTACTGGAGGCCCCGAACTCGAACGTAGCATTCCTGGAAGAACCAGCGGTCGCAGCAGCGCACGGGCGTCTGGCTCCCGGTATCAAACTAGGGCCGTATCTTATAGAAGCGCCGATCGGGGCCGGAGGAATGGGGGAGGTTTTTCGCGCCACCGATCGCCGGCTGCACCGCACGGTTGCTATCAAAGTTCTCCCCGCCGAGAAGTTCTCCGATCCCGATCACCAGCGGCGTTTTCTGCAGGAGGCCCGCATCGTCTCCGCGCTGAATCACCCCAATATCGTGGTGCTCTACGATATCTCAAACCATGCGGGCATCGACTTCCTGGTGATGGAGTATGTGCAGGGCAAGACCCTCCAGGAGTTGATCGTTCCTTCGGGCTTGCCCTTCGGAGAAGTATCGCAATACGGTATCCAGGCTGCCAGGGCTCTGGCGGCTGCGCACGGCGCGGGTGTGGTCCACCGGGACATTAAGCCCGCTAACATCATGATCACCCCTGAGTTCCAGGTAAAGATACTGGACTTCGGGGTGGCCAAGCTCACTGAAGCGGTCGCGGTGAATGGGCGCCGTGATTCACAAGGCGAGACCCAGACTCAGATGCCGGGTACCAACCCCGGGATGATTTTGGGGACCATTGCGTTCATGTCGCCCGAACAGACACGCGGCGAACCGCTCGATGGACGCTCGGACATTTTCTCCCTGGGCTCTGTGCTCTATCTGGCTGCAACCAGTCGCCTTCCGTTCTCAGGGGCCAGCGCACTGTCGATCATGCACTCCATCGCAACGCTGAACCCTCCCGCCGCAAGCACTCTGCGGACAGACCTGCCGCCGGAGTTCGATCTCGTTCTCTCCCGCGCTCTGGCGAAGGACAGGGAGCAGCGTTTCAACTCCGCCGTTGAATTCGCGGAGGCGCTGGGGGCCATACACGAAAAAACGCAGGTCCCTTTATTTCGTTCCGCTGAACCAACTCCCCCGCCCCTGGTAGGGCGCGAGCCGGAGATGCACAGGCTGGATGAACTGATGACCCAGACTGTCCACGGCACGGGAAAAGTCGTGCTTTTGAGCGGCGAGCCGGGAATTGGCAAGTCCGCTCTGGCCCGGTCCTTCCTGCATGCCGCCAAGCAGCAGCGCCCGGATCTGCTGGTGGGCCGCGGCGCGTGTGTCGAGCAATACGGAACCGGAGAGGCTTATCTGCCTTTTCTGCAGGCGATGCCCGGGCTTTTGGTCGGCGCGGGCCGTGAGCGCGTCATCATATTGCTGCGGCGTCATGCGCCTAGCTGGTGTCTGCAGTTTCCTTCGATATTTTCGGGTAGCGCGCTGAAGCAACTGCGGCGCGACGCCATCGGCGCAACGAAAGAGCGTATGTTGCGTGAACTGGGCGATGCCATGGCGGAGATCACTGCGGCATTCCCGGTGGTACTGCTACTCGAGGATCTGCATTGGGCGGATGCGCCCAGTATAGACCTGATCCGGCATCTCGGGCAGCACATCCGAACGCAACGCCTGCTCGTGCTCGCGACCGCGCGTCACGAGGAGCAGCAACTCGGGTTTCAGCGTCTCAAGAATTGCAAACGCGAGCTTCTCACGCACTCTGCCTGCGAAGAGATCCCACTCGATACCTTGGGTAAAGACCATGTCGCGCGGTATCTGAACGTTTATTTTTCGCCTAACGTATTTCCGGCGGAACTTGCGGAGATGATCCACCGCAAGACGGAAGGTCATCCCCTCTTTGCCACAGGCGTCTTTCAGTTGCTCGCGGAACGCGGAGATGTCGTGAGGAAAGACGGGTTGTGGAGCTTGGCGCAAGCTGCCGGCGAGATCGATCTGGCGGTTCCCGAAAGTATCCGGAGCATGATCGGCAAGAAACTCGAGGTCCTCGAAGACCAGGACCGCCGAGCACTCCAATATGCCAGTGTGCAAGGCGAGGAGTTTCTATCCACGGTTCTGGCCGCATCGCTGGAGGTGGACGAACTGGATTTGGAGGAGCGACTCGACCGCCTGGAACGGGTTCATCGTCTGATTCAGACAAGGACCGAAGAAGAACTGCCGGATGGCAGCCTGGCCAGGTGCTACCGTTTCGCGCACTCCCTCTATCAGAACTATCTTTACGCTGATCTGTTGACCAAACGCCGCACCTTGCTACACCGTCAGGCAGGTGAGGCTATGGTGCGCTGCTATCAAGGTCAAACCGGACGGATCGCCGCGGCGCTGGCGATGCACTTTGAGCGCGGCCGGGATTTTCTTCGCGCGGTCGAACATCTCACCCAAGCCGGTGACAACGCGAGCAAACTTTTCGTCTACACGCAAGCTTGCGAGCATTTCAGCGGTGCGCTGGAACTGGCGGACAAACTGTCAGAACAGGATCGGTTGTCGAGCCGTGTGAGTTTGTACAAGAAGCGCGGAGACGCCAACCTGTCTCGCGGCCGATCCGAGGATGCCGAAGACGATTACAATTCGCTGCTCCGGATTGCCCAAGCCGCCAATCAAGCGGAGTGGGAATGCCGCGCCTTGACCGACCTCGCGATGGTTCACCACTACACCCGGAAGCCGGAGGAAATGGCGTCCTTCGCGACGCGGGCGCTGGACGTGGCCGGGCGGATCGGGCACCGCGCCATGTGGTGCGAGGCCAAAGGTCAGTTGGCAGCCAGTTGCCAGGTGGTGGGCCGGGTGCAGGAGGCTCTCCGGCATTACGACGAATCCATCCCGACGGCCCGGTCCCTGCGCCATATTCCGGCGCTGTTGCAAGGACTGACATACCACGGCGTGGCTCACTTTTTCCTGAGCCAATACGAGCAGGCGGTAGCGGCGGAGAGAGAAGCTGTTGAAATTGCCATTGAGGCCCGGAATGCCTTCTATCTCGGGCTCTCACGCACTTATCTCGGATTCAGCCTGGCCAACCAGGGACGCATTTCCGAGGCGCTCGGTTGTATCGACGAAGCAGTGGCCCTGGCGCGTCGGAGTGAGAATGGGATTGTGCTCGCCCGTGCTGCCAACGGGATTGGCTGGATCTATCGCGAGATTCTGGATCTGCGAACCGCCATCGAACACGACGAAGCCGGGGTAGAAACAGCTCGCAGCGCCAAGGTACCCGAGGCCGAAGCTAACGCGCTGATCAATCTCGTCTACGATTACACCGCGGTTGGAGAACAGGGGAGAGCTCTTGCAGCCATGAGCCGTGTGGACGCGCTTTTCGATCGGGACATCCGGAACCGGTGGCGGTTTTACGATATCCGGCAACAGGCAGGAGGGGCGGAATACTGGCTGGCCGCGCGGCAACTCGATCGTGCGGAGGAGCATGCGCGCCGGTTGCTGTCCAACGCGCAGCGGCACGGCGTTCAGAAGTATCTGGCTGTCGCGCGCCGGATTCTGGGGGAGATTGCCGCGGTATCTGGCGATCTCAACGCGGCGGAAGAACAGCTACAGCTTTCCATTGAGCCTTTTGGCAAGACCCCGGCTCCGCTGGCTGAATGGAGATGCCATGCCGCCTTGGGCAAGGTCCTGCTACAGGGTGGGAAACATCCGGCGGCGGCGCGTGAGGCCTTTGCCCGTGCAGCCGGCGTAATTCAGCAGATCGCGGCGAACATTACTGATCCCGAGCTTAGATCCGGCTTCCTTGGCGCCCACGATGTTCGACAGGTCTTCTCTGAAAGCCGCTAGCCTTTCCTGATTTCAGTAGGGAATGGATCACGGGCAAACCGGAAGTTGAGAAAACCGGGGATCACGGCGGGGCGCTACAATGATCTTGCCGAGCGAAACGGAAGCTGGCTCTGCTGGGAAGCAACCTGCCGAGGGATAGTCCGGCGGGCTCATCGAGACGATGAATGGAGCGCAGAGGCCTCGCTTCTGCGCTTTTCAAAAAATCACATCGGATCGGTAGACCCGGATGCCTTGAAAATCCCCGCCCGCAGGGCGGAATACTCGCTAGCGGAGAGCGCCCTCTCTCTCCAGTTCAGGCTGAACCAACACACGGCCTTTTACCTCCACCTGCACTTCGGAAAATCCGGCGGCCTCCAGACGCGCGCCAAACTTCGCCGGATCCACGGGCGTCATCGTGTCGCCGATATGCAGAATTCCGAATAGCCGGCTCCAGACGCTATCGGCGCCCGCAAAGCAGGCTCCCGGCCGCAACACGCGCCATACCTCTCTCTGAAAACTCGCGCACAACGGAGCGCGGCGGCAGCATGTTTCCGATTGCTCTGTAGGGCGCCGCCGCGCCCTGTGCGCTGTCCGAGCAAGCGGTCCTGCAACTCGACCGATGCCACGTGATGCAGCATCGTGAAACACACCGCGCTGGAAAATCGCTCGCGGGCAAACGGCATCGCCGTTGCGTCGCCCAGCACGACACTCACGTTGCGGCCGGCCATTCCACGTCCGAGTGCGCCGGCCAACCGGGGATCGATCTCAATCGCCGTCATGCGCGCGCATCGTCGGCGCAGTGCGCCGGTTGTCAGTCCGGGACCGGACCCTATTTCCAATACCGACGTTCCGAGATCAATTCCGTCGAGCACCCACGGCAGCATCACGCCTTCTAACTTCTTCCGCCAGGCGTTTGACCGGAACAGCCATCGGTGGATTTGGTTCATGGTCTTAATTCTTCCGTTGTCCTGTGCCCGTCGAATCAATCGCGCAGGGCGGCCAACGGATCGATCCTGCTGGCACGGCGGGCCGGAAGATAACTTGCCGCAAGCGCCGCCAGAAGGAACAACAATGCGATGCCGCCGAAGGCTGCGGGATCGGTTGCGCTGACGTGAAACAACAGAGCCTTCATCACGCGGGTCGCCGCGAAAGCGCCGCCGGCGCCGAGGGCTACTCCCGTCAAAACCAGGATAAGGCCCTCTCCAATCACGAGACCGAGGATATCGCTCTGCTGCGCGCCCAGCGCTCGTCGAATCCCCACCTCGTGGGTGCGTTGCGTCACCGAGTATGAAGCGGCGGCGTATATCCCAATGAGAGCCAGCAGCAGCGCCACGCCGGCGAACGATTCGAGCAGCCTCAGAATCAAACGGCGCTGTCCCACCTCGTCTTCCACCAGGTCCTCCATCGTTCGGATGGCCGCAATGGGCTGGTCGCGATCCAAGGCGCGCACCTGTTCGCGAACGGCGCTGGTGAACCGCAGCGGGTCCCCGGCGGTGCGTACGGCCAGCAATGCAGACTCCTGGGGGTTCTGCGCGAAGGCTTCGTATACCGTTTCAGGCCAAGCGCTGTTTTCAAGGTTTTGATGCACGTCGGCGGCGATTCCGACGATTTGTGCGGGTTTC
>JBDTAT010000462.1:0-3983 GCA_039924505.1 Bryobacteraceae bacterium | reverse complement strand
CTGATCCGGCAACTGCTGATAGAAAGCCTGCTTCTGGCACTGGGCGGCGCCGTGGCCGGGTCGATGCTCGCCTACGGCGGCATTAAGGCTCTGGTGGCGGTGATACCGGACGGCGTCATTCCACACGAGGCCGTAATTGGATTAAACCTGCCCGTGTTGTTGTTCAGCCTGGGCATCGCGGCCGCTACGGCGATTATTTTCGGACTTGTGCCGGCGCTCGAAACCGCGAAGCGCGACATCGTGGAACCGTTGAAAGATTCCGGCAAGGGCGTCAGCGGCGGGTTTCGTCACGGCAAGCTGCGCAACGCGCTGGTGGTGTTGGAGGTGGCGCTGTCGCTGGTGCTGCTGGCGGGGGCCGGGTTGCTGATGCGGAGCTTCGTCGCGCTGGAAGACGTGGACTTGGGGTTGAATCCGGAAAACATTCTCGTGGCCAGGTTGCCGCTGCCGAAAGGAACCTACAAAACCGCGGCGGAGAAGCAACGGTTCTTCCGCGAGCTTCTGCCACGTCTCTATGCGCTGCCGGGGGTGGTGGCGGCCACCGAAACCAGTACGTTACCTCCATACGGCGGTATCGGCACCGATATTCAGATCACCGGCAAGACCCACACCGAGCGGTGGAACGCGATTTTTCAACTGGTGAGCCCGGGATACTTTCCGACGCTTGGTTTACGGCTGCTGCGCGGCCGTACCCTGACGGAAGCGGAAGTGAACGACGCGCGCAAATCGGCGGTGATCAACCAGACGCTGGCGCGCAAATACTTCGGGCCGGAGGATCCTATTGGACGGCAGGTCCGGCTGGACATGTTGGCCACCATGCCCGATTCACCGGTAGCCGATCCGGTGTTCGAGATTGTCGGCGTAGTCGCGGACGCGAAAAATCAGGGGATTCAAGAGCCTCCGCTACCCGAAATTTTCATCCCCTACACGGTCACGGGCGCGTTTAACCGCGGCATTCTGGTGCGGACGTCGAAAGCTCCGCTGACGTTGCTCAATGCCGTGCGCCATGAGATTTGGAGCGTTGACCGCAGTGTCGCCCTGACCCTAACCGGCAGCTTGAAGGACTATCTGAAATCGTTCTCCTATGCGGAGCCCCGCTTCAGCCTGATTCTGCTGAGTGTGTTCGCCGGCGTTGGATTGGTGCTGGTGGCGATCGGCGTGTACAGCGTAATCGCGTATACGGTTTCGCGGCAGACTCACGAGATTGGCATTCGCATGGCGCTCGGAGCGGATCGCGCGGCGGTACTGCGAATCGTGCTGCGCATGGGGTTCCGGTTAATCCTTTTAGGAGTCGCGGCGGGTTTGGCGGTCAGCATAGCCGGGGCGCGGCTGATCGCGAGCATGCTGTGGGGCGTTTCCCCGTACGATCCGTTGACGCTCGCGGCCGTCGTGGCTGTGGTCGCTCTGGCCGGTCTCGCGGCATGTTACTTCCCGGCGCAACGCGCGACCGAGGTCGATCCAATGATCGCACTCCGCTACGAATAAGCGGGCGATCGGAATCTAGATCCTTTACCGCGAATTGTTTTCTTCCAATCTGCATCGGAAGGCCCATTCTGGGCGCACAGAACCCGGCGGCATCCTCAGACGGCGCCGGTAACAGGCCGCCGCGCTGCGTCGTGCGCGGGTTACTGAAGCGCGCAAAGGATGCGGCGCGCACATCGTCCGGGCCAGAAACCATTTCGCGCCGCACTCCGTTTTGCGCGAGTACTGAAAGGCCGCGCGCGTAAGCAAGCGGTTGCCCGACGTGCGCCAAATCCCGCGATCGGAATCTAGAAACTGAACCGCATCTGTAGTTCGATACGCCGGTTATTGGCTGACTCCGCAAACGCCCCGTATCCGCCTGCGATCTGGTTTGCTTCCCCGAACAATGGCGACGAGATATTACCCGTGATCGGTCCGGGGTTGAGGTGGTTCAGCAGGTTCCGCGCGGAAATGGACAGTGTCAGATTGTAGCGCCGTCCGGTTGACCCGGAGCCAAACATACTGTGCATGCCGCCCCCGCTGCTGTATGCGCCGCCCCCGCCATCGTGATGACCGCCGCCTCCGCCGCCCGAACTTGGGCCTCCGCCCGAGCCGCTCGACTCCGGACCAAACCCAAACGTTTTACTCAGCCGCATATTCACCGTGAGCGATCCGGGGCCGCGTCCGAAGTTGCGCGGGAGGATCGTCTCGCCCGGCGTGGGGTTAGGATCGAGCAATCCATACGGCGTCATGATTAGACCCGGCCTCGTCAGGTCGGTGGCAATGCCGGGGCGCGCGTTGAATAGAGTGTCGCCGTAAAGGTCGCGGCCTACCGTGATGTCGTACGGCGGTCCCGACTGAACGATGACAAACGGGCTCAGCCGGAAGTTCCACCGGGTATTGATCGAGCCTCCGATGAAGGCGCGATGCCGGATGTCGGTAGCCGCCGGTCCATATTCACCACTGAAATCGTGCGGGTTGCCAGGAAACGTCCCCAGTCCATCGGTGTTGCTGTTGGCGTAGTTCAACGTATAAAACCCGAAGAGCGAGAAGTTCGGATTCACGCGGGAATTGACGTTGACGATCATCTGGTTTTGGTTGTACAAACCCGCCGATTCCATCAGCAGGATAGGGCTGGTGTTCCCGTAGGGAAAAACCCCGCTTCCCGGAATCGACGGATTGTAGGTGCCAGCCAAGGGAGCGTTGATGTCCTGCGAGCGCAACATGTGGGTCCCGTGTGAATTCGTGTAGGTGAGCGAAAGCGTTGTCCGCAACGGCAACTGGCGTTCCAGGCTGAGGGCCGACTGCATGATGGTGGGCGCTTTCAGGTTGGAGCTGATTTCTTCAATGGTGGACCGCGTCGACTGGAAGCCGTTCAATGTGGAGATGGACGGAATCGTGGGGAAGAAATCCGGGTTGTCGATAACGTACTGTTGCTGAATAACTCCGTTGTAGCGCTCCGCCGTCAGCACGTTGGAGACGCCGAACCGGTCGTAGAACATGCCGAATCCGCCGCGGAGAACGAATTTCGGGTGCAGGCTGAGCTTGCTGGCGCCCGGGGCCCAGGCGAAGGCGACGCGCGGCGCGAAATCGTGCCAGTCGTGAATGTTGGTCTGCGTCTCGTAGCGCAGCCCGAGACTGAGAGTGACATTCGGTAACACGCGCCAGTCGTCGCCAAAGAATCCGCCGAGATCGAACTGATTGACCCCGAGAGCCGGATTGCCGGCGGTGATGCTGAACTGCGTCGCGCCGCCGCCCAACGCTCGAATTTGCGCCGGTGTGAAGCCTTGCTGCTGGAACGACAGCGTCCGGCGGTATTGTTCAATGGAGGTGATGGGCGCCAGGACCGGCTGGCCGTCGGCGCCAACAATCGGCTGATTGTTGGCATCCAGCTCCGGCGCCAGGCCGCCGCCGAAGGTGTAGGACCCGCCAAAATTCTGCGGTGAAATATTGTCGATGGTCTCACCGCGCATCCGGACGCCGAATTTCAAACTGTGCGGACCTTTCACCATCGACGTGTAGTTCTGTAATTCGTAGTAATTCTCGCCGTCGAGCGCCCGGCCCGTCTGCGCGCCGCCGCCGTTGAACGACCCCAGCACCGAGATGGATGGCGTCAGCGAATTGGCCAGTGTATTGGTCTGTTCGTGAAAAAATTGAAAGCGGGTTTCGTTCACCGTGGTTCCGATCACATCGGTCTCGGTGATCTGCGCCGTGTGATCCGTATTCAGACTCTTCATGCCGCGTGAAACCAAATTAAAGTTCCCAATGCCGGAATCCTGCGAATCGTTCCGCGTATAGCCGTAACGCATGGTCAAGGTGTTGTTGGCGTTCAACTGGTAATCCACACGCGGGCTGACACGCTCCCGGCGCTGCGGAACGGTGAACACCTGCGTGAACGGGTTGACGATCGCGAGGGTTTGCGGATCCACCGTGATGGCGTGAATCACCGCGCCGTTGTCGATTGCGCGGCGCTCCATATCGAGAAAGAAAGAGGCCTTCTTGGTCAACGGCCCGCTTAGCGTTCC
>JBDTAT010000461.1:0-3723 GCA_039924505.1 Bryobacteraceae bacterium | reverse complement strand
GATCGGATCGGCGGTCGGCGTGCCGCTGGCGGCATTTCTGATCATGGCGTTTACGTGGCGCACCATGTTTTTGGTTTGCGGTCTGGCTGGATTGATCTGGCTGGTGGGCTGGCTGCTGTTGGCGAACGATCCGGCGCCGGACGAAATGCCGGTGGCCCAGGAGGCTTCCGAAGTTCAGATGTCGTTTTCGGCGCTGCTGGCGAGCCCCGTGATTTGGGGGATTCTTATCGGCACGTTCGCCTACGGGTATTTTCTGTTCTTTTGCGTCACGTGGCTGCCAGCCTACTTGGTTGAGGAGCGGCATCTGGCGCTGAACTCCATGGGCTTCTACGCGCTGTTCAGTTTCGGCGGAATGGCGGTGGTTGCCATTTTCGCCGGGTGGCTGGCGGACTGGATGATACGGCGCGGCGCGGACCCGGCGCGTACTCGCAAAGGGTTTACCATCGTTGGATTTGTTCTGGCCTCCACGGAATTAGTCGGCGCTATGTCAAGCTCCGAGTCCGTAGCTCTTTTTTTCGCGGTCTTTTCGCTGGCCGGTCTCGGGATGGCCACCGCGAATTATTGGGCGTTGACGCAGACCCTGATTCCGGGTCGCGCCATGGGACGCATCGCCGGAATTCAGAACTGCGCATCGAACCTCGGCGGAGTAGCGGCGCCGCTGGTTACCGGTTGGTTGAAACAGACCACCGGCGGATACGTGGCGCCGATGCAGGCCATATGGATTGTGCTTCTTGCCGGTATCATGGCCTTCTTGTTCCTCGTTCGGAGGGTCTACCTGCCCAAAGCCGAACTGCAGACGATTTAATTCTCGTGCGGACAAATTTTCGATTGCTTTTTTATGGTAGCCACGTTATGATTTCTTTGGCGAACAGAAAGCGAATATGAAAAGGAGCAGTTCATGTCAATCAGCGCCGCATTACTACCTGAATTCGATCACGAGATAGCGGGCACGCGATCGGTGCTCGAGCGCGTGCCGGAGGACCGGTTCGGTTGGAAGCCGCACGAAAAATCGTTTGCGATGGGACCGCTCGCCGTGCATCTGGCGACATTGCCGGGCTTGGCGGTCCAGGCCTTGGAATCGGACTCGTTCGATTTCGCGCCGCCGGGCGGACCGAAGTTCCAGATGCCGGTTGCGAACACGCGCCGGGAACTGCTGGAACTATTGGACTCGAACGTCGCAAAAGCGCGCGCGGCTATCGCGGGCGCCTCCGACGACGATCTATCCAAACAGTGGACGCTATTGGCGGGCGGAAAAACCATTTTCTCGATGCCGCGTGCGGCCGTGTTACGCAGTTTCGTGCTGAACCACATCATCCACCATCGCGCGCAGCTCGGCGTGTATCTGCGGCTGAACGGTGTGCCTCTTCCGGCGCTATACGGGCCGTCGGCGGACGAAGGCAGCATGTAATACGAGATCGCCTCAGGGGCGGTAGGCCGCCGCCGTGATATCGGTTTCCCACACGCGCACTTCGGCAATGCGCGCCGATGCGTCGGCGATGCCGAGCGAAAGTTCCTCGTGAAAATAGCGGGCCATATTTTCAGCCGACGGGTTCAACACGTCGAACGGCGGGATGTCGTTGATGTAGCGGTGATCCAACCGGTCGATCACGGTCTGCATCCTCCGCTTCACCTCGACGAAATCGACCAGTAGTCCGGCGCCGTCCAGTTGCCGGCCTTCCATCGTCACGCGCACACGATAGTTGTGTCCGTGAACGTTTTCGCACTTGCCATGATAGTTCCGGAGTGAATGGCCGGCGGCGAACGTCTGCTCCACTGTTACTTCAAACATCGAAAAACCTTTCTACCTCGTCCCTGTCGGTGGTAAAAGCGTAATCCGGCAGGCTGTCGAAAAACATCTGTCCGTAGCGCTGTTTGGTGATGCGATTGTCGAGCAGCGCAAGCACGCCGCGGTCCGACCGGCTTCGGATCAGCCGTCCGAATCCCTGTTTCAATGCGATGGCCGCTTGCGGGATCTGGTAGTCGTAAAACGGATTCCCGCCCTCTTCCTTCACGGCCCGCACGCGCGCCTCTACCACGGGATCGCTGGGCGCCGCAAACGGCAATTTATCTATGATAACGCAGCTTAACTGCTCACCCGGCACGTCCACGCCCTGCCAGAACGAGGACGTTGCGAACAGGACGCAATTGGGCGTTTTGCAGAACTCAGCCAGCAGCGCGCTGCGCGGGCCGGTGCCCTGCAATAGAGTTTCATATTCGATCTCGAGCGACACCCGGTCGTAAATCAGGCGCATCTGCTGGTGGCTGGTGAACAGCACGAACGCGCGCCCCCGGCTATGGCGCAGCAGTTGCGTAATCTCATCGGCTGCCGCGGCCGTGAACGCCGGGCTGCGCGGGTCGGGCAAGTTTTGCGGCACGTAGAGCAGCGCTTGTTTCGCGTAATCGAAGTGGGACGGCACCAGCAGCGTGCGGCCGGCCTCCAGCCCCAGGCGCTTTTGCGCAAACTCGAAGCTGCCGGCGACCGCCAGCGTTGCCGATGTCAGCACCACCGTGTCCACTGTATGAAACAGACCCTCGCTGAGCCGCGCGGAGACGTCAATCGGCGTAGCCTGCAAAAACGTGCCGCGTCCGCGCCGTTCCACCCAGTAAACAAACGCCGGGTCGCCGCTCTCCATCCAGAATTTCAGAGCGTGCGACAATTCCCCGGCGCGCCGGCACAGCGGAATGACTTCCTCGGGCGATCCTTTTTCCAGCTGAAGCTGCGAACCGGCCAGCTCCAGCGCGCGCAGCACGTCGCGGTAGTCATCCTCGTGGCATTCGACGAGCGCATTCTGGCCTTGAAATCCCTGCCGCCCCACGATGTCTCCGAACAGCGCAAAGAACCGTTCAGACCGCTCCGCCAGCGCCGCCAGAATCTGATCCAGGTCGCGCGAGCCGAACTCCTTGCGGCGCGCGACCTCGCGAATGTCGCGCTCCAGATCCTGGATTTGATAACTCGATACGCCTACACCGAAGTATTGTCCGGCTACTTCCTCAATCTCATGCGCCTCATCGAAAATCACTGCCGCGTACTCGGGAATGATGCCGCCATAGTCGTCGTCCTTCACGGCGAGGTCGGCGAAGAAGAGGTGATGGTTTACGATAATGATGTCGCTCTCCTGCGCGCGCTGGTGCATCCGGGTGACGAAACAGCGCTCAAATTGGGCGCATTTCTGGCCGCTGCAAAGGTCGCGGCGCGCATCCAGCTTGGTCCACGCGGTGCTCGATTCCGGCAGCGTTTTAATCTCGGCGCGGTCGCCGGTTTCGGTGGTCTTTTCCCAGTCGCGGATAATTTGAAAGTCCGCCATCTCTTCCAGGCCCGCAAGGACCGGTTCCTTTTCCGCGTCGTACACCTTCTGGCGGCAGACGAAATTCGCGCGGCCCTTCATTAAGGAGACGCGCACGCCTCCGCCCAGGTGCTTGGCCAGAAAGGGAACGTCTTTGTAAAAGAGCTGCTCCTGCAAATTCTTGGTGCCCGTGGATACTACAACGCGCTTGCCGGAAAGAATTGCGGGCACTAGATAGGCGAGGGTTTTGCCGGTTCCGGTTCCCGCCTCGACCAGCAAATGCTTCTTCTGCGCGAGCGCCGATTCCACGGCTTCGGCCATTTCAAGCTGCCCGGCCCGGTACTCAAACTTCGCATGCCACTTGGCCAGCAGGCCTTGCCTCCCGAAAAACCGCCGTGCGCTCAGCGTCTTGGTTTCCGTAGGCACTACAGGCGATTCT
>JBDTAT010000460.1:0-2909 GCA_039924505.1 Bryobacteraceae bacterium | reverse complement strand
TCTCGTCGATCCGCTGCTTCAGGAACTCCGCGCAGAAACAGAGTCGCTAGGTGAAGCCGCCCGCATGCTCATCAGCGCTGAGCATGGCGATTTCCTTACTCTCCTGAGCAAGCTGCTCAACGTGCGCTGCGCCATCGAGGTCGGCACCTTCACAGGCTATAGCTCCATCTGTCTCGCCCGCGGGCTCGCCGCCAACGGCCGGTTGTTCTGCTTCGATGTCAATGTGGAGTGGACCGCGATCGCCCGGCGCTACTGGGCAAAAGAAGGTGTGGCCGAACGGATCGAGCTCCAGTTGGGCGACGCCAGGGAGAAGCTCCTCACCTGGGAGCCGCCCGAACCGCTCGACCTTGCCTTCATCGATGCCGACAAACCCGGCTACGATATTTATTACGAGATGCTCCTGCCAAAGATGAAACCGAACGGCCTCTTTATCTTCGACAACATGGTCTGGGGCGGGCGCGTTATTGAGCAACCCCTGACCGACCCGGATGGTCTGGCGATTCATCGCCTCAATCAAAAGCTGGCGACTGATCCGCGAGTAGAATCAGTCCTACTGCCGATTGCGGACGGGCTTCACCTTGCGCGTAAGCGTTGAGGGCGCTCCGCGATTCGCGCTTTAACCAGCTTCCTCACGAGAGCACACGGCAGCGGTTTGTGCGGTTGGAAGCGGATTGTGCCTGTGCTGGTCTCGTAGTCCTTCAACTCCTTATCGAAACGTTGCACGACCGAACCCGGATAGAACGCGCAATGCCTGGCCGCCGCGCCAAACGCCAGGAGAAATTTTCCCTCCAAGCGAAAAGCTGGAAGGCCGTAACTGATGCATTCATCAGCCCCTGAAGTGGCTGCTCGGATGGCCGTGCGCAGTTGTTCAAGGGCGGCCCGCTTCTCGGGGCTCAAGGCCAGCAAATACTCATCGATCGTCCTCGGCCTTGCGACTGATTTGCTGCTACTTGTCATGCGGTTGGGTGCGGCTCCATTCCTCAACGAAGTCCGGATCGCCGAGAGGCTATCAACTGCCGCCAAAAGGTGTCAACCCGTCCAGACCGCCTCCCGATTCTACCTCTTTCGCCTCGACCTCCCGGCTCAAAATGTCAAAGTGTTTAGACGTAGCCCTGATCTCCCTCCCGTCTTGCGTGCTATTCTGGCTCTCTAATCTTTCTGCGCCCTGCGCCACTCATTCGCAAGGCGGCGCATTCTATTCGCTATCCAAAGGGACGGAAGCGCCCAAGCGAGCTCGATAAAGACAAGCCCAAATCGGTCCAAGGGCGTAAAGGCCCACAAGGCCACTCTTGTTACCGTAAACATTGGAACAAATATGCAGACGATGAGCATTACGGGTAGCAACAGGAACTGCGCCCAACGCTTTCTACATCTTATTGCCACCAAAGCGACTCCACAAATCCAATAAGTAAAAGCGATTTGCACGACAATTGTAGCTCCCAAAGTCAAGATGAAAAGGGGCCTCACTTACTTAATGATGCCTCTGTGCTGCCAAACGTTGTAATGCCGAACCTCCGCCATAACCATTGGCCGTGCCTTGAACACAACTTGCCCAAGCAGGTGGGACACATAGAGGTGGGACCCATGGGGTCAGTCCGTGGGACCCATGGCGTCAGTCCGTGCATACGTGCAGGAGCAGGCAACTTTGTCGGAATGGTTGCGGCGGGAGCGGGGCTGTGAATCAGGATGCCGGTTCATGACCCTCAGATTGACCATGAAACAAGAGCAGTCAATCTTAATTCTGCACATATGCACGGACTGACCCTTTCTCGCTTTCCCCCCGTTGGGACGCTGGCCCCGGTAGGCCGCAGCCGGCCTGGCTGACCGCGACGATATCCAGACTCTCGGTCACCTCTTTGACGTCGAAGAAGAACGGAAATCTTAGGTGCTACGGCGTACTAGTTGTGTCGAGATTGGCGAGAGCGTCGTTCAAGTCCTGGAGGCTATTGAAACCGACTCGTTGGGTCACGTGCAGTCCCATATCCGGTCCAGAGCACTTGTAGGGTAAGACCCAGCCGGTTAACCCGATGTTCTTTAGTTCCGGAGGTTGAGTGCAACCGCCTTTTCCGTCGCCGAGCGCCAGATTATGGCGAAACTTGACCTTGCTATCAGCCAGGGCCGCGAAAAAGCCCGCTTGATTCGTAATCTTCGCCTGGTGAAAGTCGACGATGTATTCGGCCGGCGGCTCATGGAAACCAGCAGTCTTCACCAGAGTGACTCCGGCAACGAGAGCAAGCACGATGCTTGCGAGTGAAACAACAACAAGAACGGGGTTAAGCTTGTTCATGAAACGGGTCTGAGCGTCTCGCCCAGACATGTCAAGCCTGGAGTTGCGCTATTTTTCAAAATCCGCGCCAGGGTGCGGAACTACCACTTCCACCCCCCGCTCGCACTCCCGCGATCAGGCGTTTCAGCCCCCGCGACCGGAGCGTCGGACTCGGCATTTACCGCCGGATGCGTGGGGAAAGGATCATCCTGCGTGGCGCAACCCGCCAGGAAAAGAAGAGCGCCGAGACAACCTGCGAGAACCAATCGATTCATCGGCCAATATGATGCCGCAATGGCCTTTCCGGCAAAGCAAAATGTAGCCACTCATGGAAACACCGAGGCATCACCGCTGGACGCTGCGCGATCTGCCCGCACGAAAATTGAACGAAAAAGGCCCCGCGATACTTACCCACGTTAGGCCGAGAGGCCGGAGGCTGCTCGGTTGGGAAAAGCGCCTTCGCAGCTAGGGCGCGACTGGCTCGAGAAGGTCGGAAGCCCGAAACTTTTCGAGGTAGTCTCGCTGTCGCACTCCCATGGTGACCCCTTTCCGCCGGTTCAAGGTGCGGGGCAACAGCTCGAGATTGGCAATCTCCTTCCCGAGCGCGGGCTCGACGGCGATCGGGACAATGTGATCGATTTCC
>JBDTAT010000459.1:0-10735 GCA_039924505.1 Bryobacteraceae bacterium | reverse complement strand
CCAGTCGTAGGGAGACTGGTAAGCAAGATGCAACGTAATTGCCGCCGGCAATGACAGCCCCGGTTCATGTATTCGCCTTCGACGGCGCAACTCGGATGGCGGTCTTCGATAGAGCGCGCGAAATGTTGCGTTGAAACGGCGCACGCTGCCGAAGCCTGAAGCCATGGCTACCTGGGTCATCGATAGCTGAGTCTCGTGAAGGAGCTGTTTCGCGAATAGCGCGCGGCGGGTTTGCGCTACCGACAACGGAGAAGAGCCGAGATGTTCCTCAAATAGCCGCCGCAGTTGCCGTTCACCGACGCCTAGACGCTCCGCGAGTGTATCGACGCTGGCTTCGGTTGGGTCGAGAAATCCTTCAGCAATGAGCGAAAGCGCGCGCGCGACGGTATTAGATGTTCCCCGCCATCCTGCCAAGTCGGGCGAAATCTCGGGGCGGCAGCGCAGACAAGCCCGGAAGCCGGCCGCCTGTGCGGCAGCAGCGGTTTGAAAGAACCGGCAATTTTCATATTTTGGCGTTCGGGCAGGGCAAATCGGGCGGCAATAGATTCCAGTGGAAGCGACACCGGTAAACAGACGGCCGTCGAATCGCCGGTCACGCGTCTGAATGGCGCGGTAACAGGCCTCTGGGTCAAACCGTTCCATGTCTTCCACTATGCCTTACCGGGCCACGTAAGTCTGGCCATTTTCGGACATGACATGCTTCTCAGAAAATCGCGCAAAACGGAGTGCGGCGCGAAATGGTTTCTGTCACGGGCGATGGTGCGCCGCACCCTGCGGGCTTGGAGGAATCTCGGCGCGGCCATCGGAATGCAGAGACTATGGCAGCGGGTTACGTTGCGGCGTTTAATTCTGCTGGATGAGGATTCGCGCGGCAACAACTGCACTCCCACCTACGTTTTTACTTGGTATGGGCGCTGTGCGGAAGGTCGTAGAGAAGTGCCGGTTATCTTTAACACCTCCAACACCTCGTCATCGAGAAAGTCACCAGCGGCGAACCTGGATCGTTCGGTACTCGTAGATCTGATGGTACGCTATCAGGCGGCGGACCTTTCCGCCGCGGAGGAGTTGGTGCAGCGGCTTTCTCCTCTGCTTCTCCGTTTTTTTTCCGGTCCTTACTACACGCGCTGCCACAACGAAGACCTGCTGCAAGACTGCTGGTTGCAGATTCATCTGGCGCGGCATACGTTTCGACCCGCTTTGCCGTTGATGCCCTGGATTTTTGCGATAGCCAAGCACGTCCGCTGTAAGGAATACCATCGCCAGCTCAGAATCCGTTCGCGTGAGTTCGGAGTAGACGCTCTACCAGAGGCCGCGAAGGCGCCATGGCCCGTGACCCACTCGCGGGAACAAGATTTCCTGTGGGCTTTAGATGTTCTGCCAGAAAGTCAACGGGAAGTACTTTTCCTGCTAAAAGTCTCCGGTATGAGCACGGAGGAGGTCGCGAAGATTACTTCCTGCTCTGTAGGCGCGGTGAAGCAAAAGGCTCATCGGGCCTACGAAACCTTGCGCAAGCTTTATTTGCGGCAGGGCCAGGAGAAGAATTGAACTGTGAACAGGTTGAGCAATATTTGCGCGGCGCCAGAGACCGCCCGGCGGAGCCATTGCCTGAAGACGTACTGACGCATCTTCTGACTTGTGAGCGTTGCCGCGGGCGGGATGAGTTCCGCGATGTGGATCTGTCTGAATGGGAACCATCGCTTCAAGTGCGGCGACGCATCCGCGCCCAAATGGCCGGATATCTATCGCCCGTTACACCCGTGCCGGCGCAAGCTACGCTGATTCTTTTGACCGTAGCGATTTTGGTAATCGTGCCGTCCTTGGTCCTCGGCGTGATCGGCGACGGGGCATTGCACGTGATGACGCTACTCCAGTTCATGGCGTGGATCGTAGTGATTGGCGCGGCAGAAGGCATGCTCAGTGTTTCGGTGGCTGGTCTTATGGTGCCGGGTTGCCGGCACCGGTTGCATCCACAACTGCTGGTGTTGCTTTGCATCGCCGCCTATCTGGCGACGGCGTTATTATTCTTCCGGCGCAGGCTGGTCGCAAATCCCGTGCAAGAGGGCGCTGGTTGTCTGCTAATCGGCTGCGGTGCTGCCATTCCCGCCGCTTTTGTCTTGTGGCTGCTCACACGCAAAGGCTCCGTTCTCTCCTGGCCGTTGACGGGTTCTGTGATTGGGCTGCTGGCAGGGCTGGTGGGAACTTCAGTCCTTCTGTTCCATTGCACTTTGGCCGAAAAGGCTCATTTGGCCGTCTGGCACACCGGAGTGCTCATGTTGTGTACGCTCGCCGGGTTAAGCTTCGGCATGATCTTTCGATCCCGGTCTTCAGTTCCCTATGTGTGAGGGCCGCATGGGGTGAAAGCCAAAGGATGCGCGCCACAAATAATGTTTTCCGCACCGTAACCAGCCCCGTGTTCCGAGGCAAGTTACTTATGTAGGATATTTCGACAAGAGATGAGAACCGAGAGGAGATTCACAAAATGCGTATACCGATAGGGACGATCTTAGCCGCCGCAGTGTTGCTCAGCGGTTTGGCCATCATCCCGGCGTCTGCCCAGACGGACAACGATAAAATGTCCAGCGGCAAGATGTCCGATAAGAAAATGACGCACCAGCAGATGATGGACAAGATGGACAAGATGTCCGTCGCGGATAAGGCGGCGACGTTCGACAAGATGACGGACAAGGACAAAATGGCTGCGATGAAGATGTCCGATCATTCCACCACGAAGATGTCGTCGACGGAACGGATGGGCATGATGAGCAAAATGACGGACCAGCAGAAAGCCGATATGTTCGACAAAATGCCCATGCAGAAGAAGATGGCCATGATGAAGAGCAGCTCCATGATGCAGAACGATTCAAAGAAGATGGACAAATAGCGTTCGCAGGCGGGGGCGGCGTATCCCTGGCATGCAACGGCCGATTGAGAAACACCCGCTCGCCATCCGATGGTTTCACTGGATCAGCTTCCCGCTCCTTTTCCTGATGATCTGGAGCGGGCTGATGATCTATTGGGCCAACGACGTATATCGTATCGGCATGGGTGACACAACGCTGGTTCACTTCTTCCCCGATTGGTTCTACAAGTTTTTTGCGTTACCACAACGTTTGGCGCACGGCATGGAGCTGCACTTTTTCTTCATGTGGTTTTTTGCCGTTAACGGGGTTCTTTATATCTGTTACTTGCTGTATTCGGGCGAATGGCGTTATGTGATCCCGGACCGCAATTCTTTCCGGGAGGCCATTCTGGTCACCCTGCACGATCTCCACCTCAGAACGGACTGTCCGCCACAGAGCAAGTACAACGGAGCGCAAAGGATCGCGTATTCCGGCGTGGTGCTGATGGGAGCGGCGAGCCTGGTTACCGGACTGGCCATCTACAAGCCTACGCAGTTGGCGTGGCTGACCAGCCTGCTGGGCGGCTATGAGTGGGCCCGATGGGAGCATTTCTGGCTGATGATAGGATTCGTTTTATTCTTTGCCGTTCACGTGATCCAAGTAATCAAGGCCGGCTGGAACAACTTTCGTTCCATGGTGGCAGGTTATGAGCTTGCGCCTGCCGAGGAGCGTACGGTTGAAGATCGATAATAGGCGCGGAGAATCGGCGCCGTCCGCGCCGGAACGGGAGTTGGCGGCGCGCACCCGGCGGGCCTTCCTCACGCTGGGCGTAGCTGCCGCTGCGGGCTATGGCGGATGGGAGTGGCTGCGTACGCGGCCGGAAGAAGACGGCTCGGCCCGTCCCTTCCGGCGAATGCTCCAGTTCAACGAGCGCATTGCGGGGAAATATTATGACGAGAGCCATCTGGCGCCGACCTTTCCGGCCGCCCGCGTTCAGAAAATGCGCACGAACGGAGACATTGGCCTGGGCGACGACTTCGACCCAGGAACCTGGCATTTAACCGTGAACCACTTGACCGAGCCACACCAGCTTCGGCGTTTAAACCTAGCCGATATCCAAGCGCTACCCAAGAGAGAGCACATCACGCGACTCCAGTGCATTGAAGGCTGGAGTGTGGTGACTCATTGGGCAGGCACGCGGTTCGCGGACTTCACCGCGCACTTCGCACCGGAGTCGGCGCGCGCCCGCTTCGTCAGCCTGCAGACGCCGGATGACGGGTACTTTGTGGGTCTCGACATGCCGAGCGCTATGCATCCTCAAACACTGCTGTGTTATGAGATGAACGGCGCGCCCCTCGCCATGGAACACGGCGCGCCACTGCGGCTGTTCACGCCCGTCAAGTACGGAATAAAGAGCATCAAACGCGTTGGCGCTATTAGTTACACCGACAAGCGTCCGCGCGATTATTGGGCCGAAGAGGGTTACGACTGGTACGCCGGCCTGTAAAACCGCTCCGTTGAAAAACCGGGGGTCGGCCGGAAACCGCTCCCTGCGGTTGCGGCTCGGTTCCGAAACCCTGCTTGCGGGGAAAAACATTGTTTTTCATCACCTTTGGCGGGCCGCAGGGGCCGGCTTCCCAGCCTTTGTTCCGGGAGCCTCGCTCGCGTTACGCGGAGTTCCGCAGGGGGCAAGACGCCTCCACAAATAATCTTTTCTGTACCGTAACCAACCGGGTGTTCTCCGGCAAATTGATTTACGAAGAGTATTGCTACACGGTTCATTTAGCGTCGAGGTCTCCCGGCTCCCCGGTGTACGGGCCTCGCGCTTGGAGGATATTAAATGACTAGCCGATTTTGCCGACCGTTTTTGACGCTGCTTGCTTCTGTAGCGTTCGCCGCCTCGCAGTTAGTGGCATCCCCGTTCGCGGTCACCCTTACGGACGACCCGAGCGCGCTGGCGTCGGCGCTTTTTGGACCTGGCGTCACAGTTGTCGGAACGCCAACCCTCAGCTCCCAGCCTGGGCAATCCGGAACTTTCACCAACTTTAATTCCGGTCCGTACACACAAAGCGGCGGCGCTTCCGGTCAGTTCAACGTCGGGTCAGGCATTATTCTAACCACCGGCATTGCATCGGGCGCCGAAGGCAACTATATTGGCGGTCCTAGCTTCGATGCGGGGGGAAGCGGCAATGCTCTGCTATCCGCAATCAGCGGCGCCAGCACGTTTGACGCGGACGTGCTGACAATTCAGTTCTTAAGCACGAGCCCGATGTTGGGATTGAACTTCTTGTTCGCGTCGGCCGAATACCCTGGCTCCGTTAACAGCGGGTTTGGGAACGATCCGATCGGCATCTTCGTGAACGGCAAGAACGTGGCTCTGGTTCCGGGTACTTCGACACCAGTGTCCATCAACAGCGTCAATGCGTCGGCCAATTCCAGTTTCTTCACGCAGTACTCGAATCCCAACACGCCCTTCAACTATGGCGGCGTCACCACGGTTCTCAACGCGAAAGCGAATGTGTCCACTACTGCCGTTAACACCATTCAATTCGCGATTGCGGATGCAGTGGACGGGTCGGTGGATTCGGCACTACTAATTCCGGGGAGTAACGCCGCGGCCGTTCCGGAGCCACGCAGCCTGCTTTTGTTTTTAACCGGAGCCGCCCTGATCGGCGGGTTCGCGATCTACCGCAGGGCAGCAGGCGTAGTGTAAGGTTGTCTGCAAATAAATCGAAAGCTTTCGCCAAAAGGAATCTACCATGTCAAGTCATCTAAGGAACTCGCGCACAACGGATTGCGGCGCGAAGCCGTTCTTTCCACTCACAGGGGGGCGCGCCGCACCTTGTGCGCTTTTGAATCGCAGTTGTTTGAGCATATTGTTGCTATCAACCATGGGCGCCACCATTCCCATGGCAAATGCACAAACGCCGGCGCCGGGCGCGGTTTTCGCCATGACGAACAGAGCGGGCAATAATGAGGTGATCGCGTTCAGCCGCGCGGCCGACGGCACGCTCACCCAGGCCGCCCGCTATTCCACACGCGGAAACGGCATCGGAGTAGACTTCGATGCTCAGGGCGGCTTGACCCTCAGCAGCGATCGCCGCTTTCTCTACGCCTGTAATCCTGGGAGCGACGATGTGACCGTTTTCGCGGTCAACGGGACCGCATTGATGCTCCTGCAGAAAGTTTACGGAGGCGATCAGCCCTTGAGCATTACTCTGTTCGGGAATCTTGCCTATGTTCTTGATGGTTCGGTCGCCAGCACGGGAATAACCGGCTTCACGGTTGCCGCAAATGGCACGTTGACGCCTCTGCCCGGCTCGACCAAAACGACCAGCTCGCCCATCGCCGTTCCAGGCGACATTCAATTCAGTCCGGACGGCAAGGTGCTCGCGGTGACGCAGAAAGTGCCGAGCACGATAGGGCCAACGATCGATCTGTTCACGATTGGCTCCGGCGGACTTCCAAGCGACGCAATTCCGAATCAATCTTTCGGCATGAGGCCCTTTGCGGAGACGTTTCGTAACGATGGGCGGCTGTTTGTAATCGAATCCGGTCTGGCTATCAAGAATAACGCCGGTGTGTCTTCTTACAACGTGAACACGGCGAGCGGCACAATCAGCGTCATCACCGGATCGGCGAAAAACGGGCAGACGGACGGATGCTGGATCGTGATTACAGCCGATCAGCAGTATGCATACACGGCGAATTTCGTGAGCGGCACGATCTCCAGCTATCTGCTTGGCGCCGGTGGTACGGCAACACTCATTAATGGCGCAGCGGGCTCGCCGGGCGCTAACAGCCAACCCACCGATCTGGCTTTCGGAGCCGGAACCCGGTATCTCTATAACCTTTTACGGGGGACCGGCGGCATCGCCGGCTTTCGCGTGGAAGCGAATGGGAGCCTGACACCGCTGGGCATCTTTGGGGTGGGTGGCGGCCTTCCCGTTGCCGACGGCGCCTCAGGCCTGGCGGCTTACTAAATACCCGGCCAAGATAAGGGGCACGGTGACTGAACATGACCAACAACAGCGAATCATCGGCACGATCATTACAACGCGCAGGCGAAATTATTATCCGCTATGGGCTGGTTGTGGTGATCTTTTGGATTGGATGCTTGAAATTCACGGCGTATGAGGCCCACGGTGTTTCCAACTATGCCACCAACACTCCTCTGCTTTCGTGGGCTTATGACTGGCTCGGCGAGCGGAATTTTTCCCGGCTGCTGGGCTGTGTGGAAATCGCGATCGCTCTTCTGATTGCCACGCGGCCTGCTCTGCCAATAGCCTCCGCTATCGGCAGCCTGGGCGCGATCGTGATGTTTCTCACAACGCTGAGCTTTTTTCTAACTACACCCGGCATTTGGCAACCGGACTATGGTTTTCCGGCGCTCTCGCCCGCTCCCGGGCAGTTCTTGTTGAAGGATTTGGTTAACCTCGGGGCGGCTGTCTGGACGGCTGGGGAAGCGTTGCTGGCGGCGAGCGCCAGGAGGCGATAGAAGACTCGCATAAACCGGAGCAAACATTACGGCTGGCTTTCGATTTCAATGTGGCTGGGGTCCGTTGGTGTGTGCGATGCTTGCGCATTCGAATGGGGAGAACGAAATGAGAATAGTTATTAGCGCGCGAAGGAAAAGGGGACTCATCCTAGATTAAGCGGCGCCGCCGCTAGTGTAATCTTATCGCCGACAATCGTTGTGGGCCAAGCACCCGGGACAACTGTTGGCGACTGCCGACCTGCTCCGTATCCGGGATGCTGCGGCGCGGCAAGCCGCGCAGACCGGCCAGAATGTGACGTCCACGCTGGTGACCAAAGAGGTGCGGTTCGGCCAGATCACGGAAGCCCCACTGGACAGGTGAATACGACCCAAGTGCAAAGCGTGGATGGCGATCTCACCATCAAGCCCTTCTTCCAAAAAAAGGCGTCGGTCTCGTTACGGGATTTCGCCAACACTGCGTTCAATCATCATCACGGGACGCAATCGGTGGAACGCTTCGGCAAGGCCCAGACGGGGACGGACGATTTCGATGAGGACGGTGCACCCGACGAAATCAGCGTGGGCGATGTCACCGTCATTACGGTGTTCCAAGCCGCGCTGGGCAATCCGGGGCGGGTCTACCCTTCGGACGCAAACCTCCGCCAAGCCGTAGATCAGGGCGAGGACATCTTCTAATCGAGTGGGGTGCGGCTCCTGCCACAGGCCCTTCATGGTTCTGAATAATCCTATATTCACCGAGCCTGGGCCGTACAATCCTAAAGGGGACTTACGTCCGCAGGAAGTGCCCAAGCCGTTCTCGTTCGACTTGACGACTCAAGGCATGCTTCCGCGACTGACTCGAGAGCACAACGGCACGGTGCTCGTTCGGGCCTTTACCGACCTGAAGCGGCACGTGATCGGCGACGCGGATTTTCCGTGGTTCCTTAACGAAAGGGTTGTGCAGTCGGGAATACCCACGGATCAGTTCCTCACCAGGAAATTGTGGGATGCCGGTAATAGCGCGCCTTACGGCCACGGCGGCGATCTGACTACGATCAACGAAGCCATCCTCAACCATGGCGGCGAAGGACGGCAGGCGCGCGACGCATTCGCGGCGCTTCCGATCGGACAGCAGAACGCGGTAGTCGAATTCTTGAAATCGTTACAGATTTTACCGGAAGGCGCCACACAGCCCAGCATGACGTCGGATGAAGTCTTACAACTTCACCGCCAGAGGCGCGGGCCCCTTCAGTAGGGTTCGCGCAGATCCCGGATGCAACCCGGGAGTAATTGCCCGGCGTCAATCTCCGTTGATCCCGAGCCGGGATTCCCGGGGGGCCTTCGACGATAAGACGATCGTTGCCGATGCGAGCGATCGGGTGGAGACGCGGGGCGTAGCTGTTCGGCTCCGTTATTCAGAGCCTGTTAATCAGGCTCGCGACATAGCCCGCGCCGAAGCCGTTGTCGATATTCACCACGGTCACGTTACTGGCGCAACTGTTCAGCATGCCGAGCAGCGCGGCCAGGCCGTGGAAGCTGGCCCCATAACCGACGCTAGTCGGAACGGCGATCACCGGGCAGAACACCATGCCGCCCACCGCGCTCGGCAGCGCGCCCTCCATCCCCGCGCACACAATCACCACGCGCGCCTCCAGTAGCCGCTCGCGGTTGCCGATCAGCCGGTGGATCCCGGCCACACCGATATCGTAGATGGAATCCGCCTCGTTGCCCATGGCCTCCACGGTCACGCGCGCTTCCTCGGCGACGGGGATGTCGCTGGTTCCCGCGCACACTACGGCGATCTTGCCTTTGCCGTGAACCGTGCGATCCCGCCACACGCGAATTGTGCGCGAGGCCGGGAAGTGCTCGGCCTCCGGGACCGCCGCTTGCATCGCCGCCGCCATCTCCGCGCTCGCCCGCGTAATCAGGACGTTCGAGGATTTCTCGAGCAGCCGTTTGGAGATCTCCACCACCTGCTCCACCGTCTTGCCGAGCCCGAAAATCACCTCCGGCATGCCGTGGCGCAACGCCCGGTGATGGTCCAGCTTGGCGAACCCGATGTCCTCAAATGGAAGGTGGCGCACGCGCTCCAGCGCCGCGTCCACGTCCACCGCGCCGGAGCGCACCTGCTCCAGCAGACTACGCATGTGTTCTTGATCCATGTGGGAGGAACTCTCTTCGAGTATAACCGCCGGCAGCCGCTTGCGGCGCGATGTATCCGCGTGGTAAAGCTCCGCTGGAGTACGCTGGTTAGTGTGACAGGCAATCGTCAATGACAAGCCGGCTTTTCAGAAACTGGCGCAAGACGGAGTGCGGCGCGAAATGGTTTCTGTCCCGGACGATGGTGCGCGCCGCACTCTTTGCGCTCCTCGGCATCATCTTGATGGCCGGCTCTCTCGGGGCACAAGCGCCTGTTCCGGAGGTCAAGGATCCGCTCGGCCGGAATTCGCCGCAAGAAGCTATCTTCCAGTTTCTCGAGGCCTGCCACGCCCGCGATTACCTGAAAGCGACGCATTATCTCGACCTGCGCCGGATGTCGCCCGCGGAACGGGCCAAAGACGGTCCCGATCTTGCGGCCCAGTTGGAGGATCTGCTCGACGACACGCCGTTCGCCATCGCCAAACTCAGCCGCAATCCGGAGGGCGACATGTCCGACGGCCTTTCCTCCGATCTGGAACGGCTAGACACCTTCAAAGTCGATGGGCGGACGTTGGAATTGCAACTGGAGCGCGTCGAGCTGAAGCCGGGACTCCACGTCTGGCTGGTTAGTCCCGACAGCGTGGCGATGATTCCGGAGGCGCACAGGCTGGTCGCCGAGACGCCATTTGAAAAGAAGCTGCCGCAGATTCTGGTGACGTTTGAATTTTTCGATACGCCCGTGTGGCGGTGGATCGCCCTCATCCTCGGCGGAGTGGCGCTCTGGATTGTTGCGGATCTGCTGTCGCGCGCAATTTTGTGGATGGTCCCGCGAGTACTGGACGCGGCGGGCTTCCGCGGGCCGCTTCGCGTATTGCTTTTCGTCACCGGTTTCCGATTGGCGATGGAATTCGCGCCACCCTCGGTGATGCCGCGGTTATACATCGGCCGCGCCCTGGGCCTGATTTTCTTTCTGGCGGTCGCATGGGCGGGGGCGGTCGCGGTGGACCTGATTGCGGAGCGTTGGCGCTCCCGCCTGGACCCGCGCGTCCAAGCCGTCAGTTATTCGGTGCTGCCGCTCGGCCGCCAAATCGTCAAGCTGTCGCTTTATCTGATCGCGATTCTCAGCGTTCTCAGTTTATGGGGCTACAACACTTCGACGATTCTCGCCGGGTTAGGCGTCGGAGGCCTCGCCGTCGCGCTCGCTGCCCAGAAAACTCTCGAGAATCTCTTCGGAGGAGTCTCGGTCATTGGCGATCGTCCCGTTCTGGTCGGCGATCTC
>JBDTAT010000458.1:0-3186 GCA_039924505.1 Bryobacteraceae bacterium | reverse complement strand
GCGCTCGCCGGCCAACTGATTTTCGTCACTCTCGAACGACTCTTTCTCGCCGCCAAATCCGAAATCATGCGAAATATATAGCCTGGCCAGGTACGGCTTGGGGGTGGCCGAGTCGACGCGCGGCAGCTCTCCGTTCGATGAGTTCGCAAGTCCATCCACGCCGCTGAAGCCGCGGCCGCCTGCAATTTCGGGATCGAAATACAAGAAAGTATCCTTTTGGAGCCGGAGGCCCAGGAAAAGCGTTGTCGTCAGGGACACATCGCGCTCCGGGTAGTCCTGAAGACTGAATCGACCGGAATAAGGAGACCGGAACGTGCCATGATACTGGCCGATCGACGTGGCCTGGTAGAACAAATTCCAACGCTCGGAGACAACAGGTTCTTTCGCCACCGTGCTGCCCTCCTGACTCTGCGCCTCGCCCGTTTGTGGAACGGAAGTCTGAAGCGTCGGCGATGGCTCTTGGGCCTTCGCGTATCGGGCTGCGCACGCGGCCAGCAGCCATAGCCATGGGACGATGCGAGCCGCACGCATCCAAGCTTCTCTTTTTGGAATTCTTTTCACTATGTGTTCTTTGGCATCCGCGCGCCGGCTTCCACCACGTCCCATGGCACACGGTCACGCCTGCATTGAGCGCAGCCTCGTTACGATTTGCTCCATGCTGCTAACAAGCCGTTCATTCGAAGCCCGGCCATCCGCTGACGTCATCGCCGTTTCAGTCCAATCGCGCCGCACTCCGCTTTGCGAGTTCCTCAAAGGGGGCCAGCCTATGCGTGCGAGGCCTTCGCACTCCGGGATTCGCCAGCCTGACAACGGATCGGCGGAGCGAAAACAGCCCCCGGTTTTCTTAAGCCTCCGCCGGTACGAATGGGGAGATTACGAGTGAGAGAGGCCGCAAAAAGACGGAGGCTCTATTGACTCGTTTTCGGGCGCGCGTTGGCGCCGCGCCGGACTATTGCCGCCGTCGGACATAAAGGCCTCCTTTCTTCGTAAAACGCACAGGGCGCAGCGCGCACCGTTAGGGCAACCGGGAACTATTTGGCGCCGCACTCCGTTTTGCGCGGGTTCCCGAGGAGCTACCTGAGCGGCGAACAACTACCGTCCCAGCATATACCCGCCGGGGTATACTTGTAAAGCGCTAAGGGTGCGGCGCCCACCACCAGGCCAACCAAAATCTATTTCGCGCCATACGCCGTTTTGCGCGAATTTTTATGGCACATACATCGGAAGAAAAGAAGAAGCTGCTCAACCGCGTCCGGCGCATCAGAGGCCAAGTGGAATCCATTGAACGCGCGCTGGACCAGGAGATGGAATGCTCCGAGGTGCTTCACAACATATCGGCGTGCCGTGGCGCGATGGACGCGCTAATGGCCGAGGTGATCGAGGGTCATATTCGTTTTCACGTACTCGATCCGCAGACGACACCCACCGACGAGCAAACTCTCGCCGCCGACGACCTGATTCACGCGCTCCGAGCCTACCTGAAGTGAGGTCCTCACCTTCCGGCTCAGCCTGTCGGCCGGGGTCTCGCCCGTGATCGGCGCTTCGATGATCCGTTGTCTGGTTGCGCCCAATAGATCGCTGGCCACCGCAGACAACCGGCCCCACGGTGCGGTTTAGTTCGCTGCCCGGAAGCACCGGCTGGCGGACCGGCGATTTCGCCCGCGCCCGCGGCTTTCTGCTCCGCTCGCCGATGCAACCTTTTTCAGTGACGCCTCAAATTCAACTCAATTTCCCATTAAATCAGCTACTTGCAAAACACCCGGTTCGGAAAAGGCACTTCGTCTGCTACTTTTGTACCGGGAAAGAAATTCGACTGGCCAGTCAACCTTTCCGTTTAGCGGTGTTTCCGAGCTTTTCCAGGTAGTAGGGCCTGGGAAAGCGAGGAATAGGCATCGATGCTTCGAAAAAGAGTGCGTGAGTCGGTAAAGCGGTGAAGCAAGTAGCGAACATTCCGGCAACGGGCCGTTTCTTGGCGGGGGCGGCCCGCTAGTCCGGAATCAAGTGAAAGCTGAATCGCCCCGGTGAACAAATCTCCACACCCTGCTGTGGCGGCCCGTCGAAACGCGGGTCGCCCGGCAGATTTTCCACGTTCTCACGCACACGCCGCGCGGGTTGCGCCTTGCGCACTCTGTTGAGGGATACGTGTCTTCTAATAAACTCGCGCAAAACGGAGTGCGGCGCGAAATGGTTTTTGCCCCGGATGGCGGCGCGCGCCGCACCCTTTGCGCTTCTGAAAATCCTCGCAGCGTTAACGAATCAAAATTCCGCGTCGGCAATTTGGCCGCTTAGCTCCACTAACTCGCGGACCGCGGCGCGAAAGCGCTGGTACTCGGCTATCTGCGCCCGTGTACGTTCCACGGCCGGTCCTTTAGCTAAGATACGCGTGCGCGTTTTGCCGCCCACCGATTGCGTCAGCGAAAAGCATGGCCCGTGTCCCGCGGCGCCTTGACGGGCGCAGCGGCAGGTTGGTTTGCCGCACTTGCGGTATCGTTCCACCAGCGACCCCGGACGCATATCGCCGATCCCCGCGAGGATCGTCTTCAATTCGTCACGGCGGCGCGCAAGTAAATCCAGCGCACAGGACGCGGCGGCGTCCTCGGACGGGACCGGAAAAACGGCTCCGCCGCATTCCGCGGCGCGCGGGTTTCCAGAAAGCTTCGTGATGGTTCCAGGGTCGCTTGGCACCGCAACACCTTCTTTCGTCGTAGTATACACCAGCCGTCGGCGGGTTTCACCGGCTGACAGTTATGTTACTGCCAGTTGACAAAATAATTAAAAACGATGACACTAGTCCAAACGCTCGCTTGGTAAAAATTCTGCTGACGCACGGTATACCTCGAGGAAGGTCAACTATGTTGAACCGATTCAATTCCGCCGCCCGATTCGCCCAAGTTTCCGCCTTGGGATTGCTTCTCTGTCCTTTCTTGTTCGGCCAGGCCGACACCGGATCTATTTCCGGAAGTGTGATTGATGCAGGCAACGCTGCTATCGCAGGCGCCCAGGTAGAAGCCAAGCAGACCGAGAGTGGCCTCACGCTTCGCACCGTCTCCTCGGATGCTGGACTCTACGTGTTCCCGAACGTTCCGGTGGGCCATTATACCGTCACCGCGGAGAAGACCGGCTTCAAAAGGATCGTTCGCGAAAACATCGAAATCCGCATCGCACAGCGCCAGGCGCTCGATTTGC
>JBDTAT010000457.1:0-4689 GCA_039924505.1 Bryobacteraceae bacterium | reverse complement strand
CACGTCCAGGCAGTCTCATAACTCCCCAGCCCCAAGACGCGCTGCAATCCTAGCGCACTGGCTCCATTCTTCTGACTCGTCACATACCACATCGCCCGGAACCACGTCACCAGGAGCTTCCGCGTGTCCTGGAAAATTGTGCCTGCCGTTGCCGAGGTCTGTCGCCGACACACGCAGCACTGGAACAAAGTGGTACGAACCATGACGGCCCTCGATCCCGACAATGCGGGCATCGAAAGCCATCCGGCCACCGAAGGCTCACCAAGTATGCGCGGCAACCGTCCTCGGTCGAAAACCGCTCCTCGAACTCCTGAATGGTTCGCGGGTAATTCTCCACAGCCCAAATCCACAGGTGGGGGTCGGCTGAGTCAAGGTGACACCCAGTTGAAAGCAAATCCGCCGGCATTTTTTCCCCGGTCTCGCGTCGCTTGGGATAAGCGCACGGGCGGCGCGGCCTGCAGTGGAGAACGCTCCGCCCGCTGTCACGCCCGACATTCCCGACCTCGCGTTTACTCTGGATAACGGTGTGAAAGTTTTCCACCTCATCGCGGAGCCGGTGAAGCAACCAGTCATTCCCGGCCGCGTGCTCGATCTCTGGGGCTTCAATGGCAGCGCGCCCGGCCCGACCATTCATGCCAACCAGGGCGACCGCGTGCGCATCGTTTTCGAAAACCATTTGCCGGAGCCCACCGGCATCCACTGGCACGGTCTGGAAATTCCGAACGATATGGACGGTGTTCCCGGCATCGGCCAGAAGCCCGTGATGCCCGGCGAAAAATTTGCCTACGAATTTACGCTGCATCAGGACGGAACGTATTACTCAGGCGGAGCGTTCCCGGAGGTGGCTGGAGCAGTTTCCTGCCGATTTGCTGAAACCGGTAGGCAATATACATACCGTGACAGAGCCGGCGGATATCTCGCGCGGCTACTCGGAGCGGGCGGGATGTACGTGCGATGAAGAGAGGGACTGCCTAACGGCCACGGCTCGGAAACGGGTTTGGATGCTGGCGCGTGGCGGCGCAGGAATCATAGCGGGAGCCTTGAGGATTTGAGGATCGCGGATCGCTTACGGAGTGTCTTCGCAAACATTGTTCTGGATGGTTTGGGCGGCGCGTGAGACGCCGGGGCCGGTTAGGATGCAACGGGTTTTCATTTTGTAACCGGTGATGTGGTTTCCGCGGATGGTGTTACCGGTGGTCTGCTGCAGGCGGCGAATGCCGCGGCCGAGATAGATGCCGGTTTCGAGCAGATTGTCTTCGCCCTTCAGGTAGTAGCAGCCGAACTTCGCCGCATTTTCGTTACAGTGCGCCCGGTTCAGGTTCAGGAGCTGGTTGCCTATAATTCTGTGGCCCGTGCCCATGACGAAGATACCGCCGAATTTCGTGCCGTCGATGCGATTGTCCACGATGCGGATGTTTTGCGAGCGCATATCGGGGTTGTTGTTGTTCATCACAATCGCGAAGTGGCCGAAGGGGTACGCCTCCGGCGGCTGGCGGTTGAGACAGGTGTTGGCGCGGACCTCGCCGTCGTGAAAGCCATCGAGATCGACGCACTTGCCGTCGATCTCCGTGAAGCGGTTGCCGGAGTAGCTGGTGTCATCCACATTGCCGGCGGTATCGATGGCGACGGGACCGGCATCGTTCTCTTTGTCGACCAGATCGGGCGGATAACCGATGTTCACGCCGGAATTATTTTCGACGCGCACGCGGGTGGCGTGGCCCACCTGGATGGCGTCGCGGGCGACGGTGTCGATGCGATTGCCGGAGATGAGACCGTCATGGTTGCGCGGGGAAGAGTAGAGCGAGTGCGTCCAGATGGCGTTACCGCGAATGTTGCGGAGGACGCAACCGGCGACTTGGAAATCGGACGATCCCTCCTCTATAAGAATGCCACCGGTGGAATTGTTGCGGCCACGGCGATTGCGTGAACCGGAGTCGCCAACGGTAACGTGGTTGATGCGGATGCCGGAGGAACGGCTGACAAGGATGGCGAAGTTGGCGATCAGGCGCAGGGTCACGTGAGTGATGGTGAGGCCGCGCACTTGGTCGAACAGAAGTCCATTGTTGTTGTAATAGGCACGGAAGGCGTTTTCCGGGGGGGCCAGATCGAGCGGGCGTTCGAGCGCGGCGCGGTTGCCGTCGATGGAGAAATTACGCAGCGTGATGTGGGCGCAGCCGGTGCAGGTGAAGATAGCGCGCCCACGAAAATGAGTGGAGGCACGCAGGACGGTGCCGCGGCCGCCGACGATTTCGAGATCGTGCGTGCCGGCGGGGATTTCCAGTTCTCTGTCGAGTTCGACGACCCCATCGGGCAGATGTACCATTCCGGTTGCGGAGCGGAGCGCCTGACGGATGAACTGGACTTTCGCTGGGTGTGCGGGTGCAGCGGCGAAGGCGAAGACAAAGACAAAGACCGCAAGCGCACCTGGCGCGAATAGGCGATGCACAGTTTTTACTCTAGCGCGCGACGGCGTTAGAAAAATCTACTAGATGAAGATGACGCGATGTCCCCGCTGTTCCAAACGCCTTGCCAGACGGCGCTCCGGCGTTGGCCACCAAGCGCGTGACGCTCCCAACATTACTAATGAATGCGGTCTGAGGGCGAATTCGAGTATCTGTTGCTTGTCGCGGCCAAGGCAAATCTGAACCTCAACATCGCTATTCACGGTCGAAACAAATTCCCGAAAACGCCGTTCGGTAAATTTCACGGGCACTGAGGGCGCGTTCCCGGGGAGCGGATCAGGGACAATTTGCGGAACGAGAAGACGTACGGTCATGGTGAGCCCAGCGGCCAATTCCGCCGCCATTTTCAAAGCGCGGGACGCCGCTCGAGTATCTGTGTGGATCACAATCACTTCGAAACCGCTATCGCTTCGTACATCGACGGGTGTGATGGGCGGCCGGATCGGCTTCCGGGTTGTCATCTTTCTTCTCCATGCTCAGGGTATCCGGAAGACCATAAGGGAGGCATAAAAACGACATAAGAATACCGTAAAGTCCGCGCCTGCCGGCGGCATCCAATTACTCTGTCCGGAGCGCGGAGAGCGAGTCGGCGACGGCCGCTTTCCAGGCGGGGCGTGCGCTGGCGATGGCGCCGATCGCCAATAGTAAAGCGGCCGCGCCGATGTAGGTTGCCGGATCGGTCGGGCTGATTTCGTAGAGCAGGCTGGACAGGAGACGCGATAGCAGCGCGGCGGCGGCGAGGCTTATGGCGAGACCGGCTAACATTGGGATCATCGCATCGCGCAGGATGGCGGCTACGATTTGGCTGGGGCTGGCGCCGAGCGCTACGCGGATGCCGACCTCGCGCGCGCGTAGTGTTGTGGTGTACGCAATCACTCCGTACACGCCGGCGGCGGTCAGCAATAAAGCCAAACCGCCAAGGATGGAAAACACCCATGCGGAAAAACGCGGACGCCAGATGGAATCGGCAACCACATCGTTCATGGTCTCCACTTTCATGATGGGCTGGCTCGGATCGACGGACCAAACTTCCTTGCGAAGCGCGCTCGCGAGCGCGAGCGGATCGCCGGGGGTACGAACGACGACGGTAGACAAAAAGACTCCGAAGATTACCTGTTGGTAGGGGAGATACAACTCGGCTTGCGCCGGTTGCTCATAGCTCATCTGGGCAGAGTTTTTTACGACGCCGACGATGGTGGCGGTGGGCGGCGGCCCCGGAAGTATTTGACCGATCGGATCGCGGCCGGGAAACAGTTGGCGCGCGAGAAACTCATTCACGATGGCAACTCTGGGCGAGCCGGTTCGATCGGCATCGGAAAAGATGCGGCCCTTCACCAGCGGAATCCCCATGGCTGAAAAATATTGCGGACTGATGGTGCGGCTCGCGGTGAGAGTGCTAGTGCCATCCGGCCTTGGAAGCGGAGTGGAGGTGTTGAAACCGGAGAGAGGGAGATTGTTGACGACCGCGATGGCGCTGACGCCAGGGACTCGCTGGAGCCGTTCGAGGAGTTCATGGTAGTAGGCCATCTGACTGGGTTTCGTACCGTACTTTCCGGCGGGGAAGGGTGAGGTGCGGGTACCAACGGGCACGCGCATGGTGAGGACGTGATGGGGACGAAAACCGTGGTCGGCCTGCTGGAGTCTAATGACACTGCGGATCATGAGGCCGGAGCCGGCGAGCAGCAGAAACGCGAACGCCGCTTCGGAGGCAATGAGGAGTGAAAAGAGACGCCGGGAAGTTTTCGAGCCGCCAGCCGAGTGTCCGCGGCGCAACACGGCCTGCAGATCGGTCTTTACCGCGAGAAAAACCGGCGCCAGACTGAAGAGGCACGCGAGCAGCAGACATAAAACGGTATTGAAGAGCAGGACGCGACGGTTCAGCTCGATTCCTTGTATGTGCGGAAGCGCGATGGGAAGGACGGCCAGTTGCTTCGATAGAAATTGCAGCGCGTAGTACGCCGTCACGATACCGGCAGCGCTTCCGAGCACGGCGAGCACGAGGCTCTCCGCCAGCAATTGGCGGCAGACGCGCCAGAAGCCTGCGCCGAGGGACGCGCGAATCGCGATTTCCTTTTGGCGTTCGACGGCGCGGCTAAGGAGCAGGCTGGCGACGTCCGCGCAGGCAATCAACAGAACCAGGCCCACGGCCGCAAGAATGAAAACGAGGGTCAATCGATACTGCCGCGGGACGGTTTCCTGCCAGGGTGAGACCACGATTTGCACGGCG
>JBDTAT010000456.1:0-5677 GCA_039924505.1 Bryobacteraceae bacterium | reverse complement strand
CCGTAACGGCGCGAATCTGGAAATTGATATCGACGCCGCCGATCGCGGGTCCGTCTTGCGCCGCTGCGAATACTCCCTCGACGCCCGGCCGTGGGTGCCGATGGAAGCCGCCGACGGCGTAACCGATTCGTCACGCGAGCGTTACCTTCTTCGTATCTTCGATCTCCCGGCTGGCGAACATCTTATCGTAGTCCGCGCCTACGACGCCGCCGGCAACGCCGGTTTGGCCAAAGTTATCGTGCGGTAAAGCCAATTTCGGGCAACCGCTGGCTCGCGCGGCTCGGAATTGGTCTTGCGACCGTAAAAAATAGTACGCGCACAACAAAAGAGTTGCTCCCATAACATTTTGGGGTGTATACTGATGCAAACCGATAGTCTCAGACGTTGAGACAGGCTGCTTGTTAGCTGCGAAAGGGGAAACTCATGAACGATGTACGCTTGCTGCGCGCCATCTTGTGCGCGTCCGCCGCAATACTCTTCTGCTCCGTCGCCGGGGTCGCACAGTCCGACCTTGGCTCCATCCAGGGCTTCGTTAAAGATCCGAGCGGAGGCGTCGTTCCAAACGCCAACGTGACGCTCCATAACCAGAGTGGTTTGGAACGTAAGGCCGTCACCAATGAGGCCGGCTACTACACCGTTACCAATATTCCTCCGGGCCTTTACTCGCTGACAGTGGAAGTCCCCGGCTTCAAGAAATACCAGAGTTCGGACAATAAGCTGGATCCCAGCGCCTCGCTGGGCCTGGACGCTATCCTCACCGTTGGCGCCGCGACCGAAAGTGTCCAGGTAGTGGCCTCCGCCACTCCCTTGCAGACCGAATCGGCCTCGGTGCAAAAACTGATCACCCGCTCGCAGATCGACGCGCTCGAATTGAATGGCCGCAATCCGGTGGGTCTGGCGTCGCTCGTGCCCGGCGCTCACGGCGGCAACCTCGCGGGCAATTCGTTCGCGTTCAGCCAGGGGCCTTCGGATTTCAACGGCTCGCGGAACCCTGAAAATCTCATCACGTACGACGGGGCGCCGGCGACACGAACACGCTCCAACGGCACCAGCCTGGGCGCGGCCGACGTCGATTCAACCTCGGAAGTGCAGATCCTCACTGCCGCTTACGCCGCCGAATACGGCCGCACCTCCGGCGCGCAAATCCGCATCGTCACCAGAAGCGGCGGTCAGGATTTTCACGGCGCCATGTACGAGTACCTGCGCAACACCGCGTTCAACGCCAACACCTGGACCCGCAACAATACGCCCGGGCAGAACTTCGTGCCGCCATTCCGCTACAACCAATTTGGCTACAACATCGGCGGTCCGTTTTATATTCCGGGAAAATTCAACAAGGACAAGAGCAAGTTCTTCTGGTATTGGGGACAGGAATGGGTGCGCAACCGCTATACCGACACCTCGAGCTGGACGGTTCCGACCGACTTGATGCGCCAGGGAAACTTCAGCGAGTTGCTGAGTCCCACCAATGTTTTTTATGGCAAGACGGTGATCATTAAAGATCCGAAGACCGGAACGCCGTTTCCAGGCAACGTAATTCCGATAAATCAACTCAGCCAGAACGGCCTTGGGATATTGAAGGCCTATCCGGCGCCGAACCTCACCACGCCAATCAATGGCAGCCAGTACTTCTACATCGCCGCTCCGCACCCGCAGAACCAGCGGAAGGACACGCTGGCGGTCGACATGAACCTTACCGACAAGCAGCGCCTGCAATTCCGCCGGATGAACTACTCGTTCTTCGAATACCAGCCGCTCGATGGAACGCCCGGTGAAACGCCGAAATACTTTAACCGCCCCAACCAGACGAATTCTTTAGATCACGTCTGGACCATCTCGCCGAACCTGGTGAACGAAGCATTGGCCACCGTCAGCCTGGATGACGTTTACATCCCGGTGGACGCAGCGCATTTTCTTGACCGGACATCGGTGGGCATCAATTATCCTTACATCTTCCCGCAAGGAAAACTGATCCAGAATCGCATTCCCACCGCGAATATCCAGGGCCTGAACGGATTGACCGGTGGCCCGTATCCATCGCACTCCACCGGTCCCATCTACACGTTGTCCGATAGCTTGACCTGGATCAAGGGCAGCCACACGATGAAGTTCGGCTTCTACTTTGAGCGCTCCGGCGAAAACGACAACGACGAAATCAACGTCAGTGCGTGCCCTACTTGCACCAACAATCAAAATGGGCAGTTTTCCTTCACGGATACGCGTTCGGGCCAACCCACGTCGGGTAACGCCATCGCCAACGCCGCGCTGGGCATGTTTGACACGTATTCGGAACTGGGATCGCGCGCCTACACCATCTTTCGCGGCAGCAGCTACGAACCCTATGCGCAGGATTCCTGGAAAGTAAACGAAAAGCTGACCGTCAATATCGGCGTCCGTTACACCGTTATAGTCCCGTACAAGGCCCTGTGGGGCAACATGATCGTTTTCGATCCGACGCTGTACGATCCGAGCAAGGCCGTTTCCGTCGATCCCAAAACCGGCGCCGTGATTGTCGGCTCCGGTGACCGCTACAACGGCATGGTGATTCCCGGGGCCAGTTTTCCCAGTTCCGGAAAGGGCCGCTATCCGGCTGCCACCGATCCCTCCTTGGATTACCTGCACCGCGGCGGCACGTACCCCGACTACTACTCCAATATTCGATGGGGCCAGATTCAGCCGCGCGCCGGCTTCGCCTATCAGATGAACGATAAGACCGTCATCCGCGCCGGCGGCGGCCGCTTCATCACCCGCCTCGGCGTCAGCGACTCCGTGTTCCTCGGCGGCAATCCGCCGTTCCAGCCCACTGCCAACGTATCGTTCGGTAACGCCGACAACCCCGGCGGAACCTCAGCTAACAGCCTTCCGCTAACGGTCACCACGCAGAGCCGGGACTTTAAGAATCCGGAAGCCTGGAACTGGAACTTCACGGTGGAGCGCGAAATTTTCTGGAAGTCGGTCCTGAATGTCGGATATGTCGGCCGCCGCGGTCTGCACCTGCAACGCGAGGCCGATATTAATCAGCCCACCCCTGCGGTAGTGGCGGCGAACCCCGGCGTCAACCTCGATGCCCTACGCCCGTACCTAGGCTACAACTCGATTCGCGAGACGGACAACATCGCCAGCTCCATGTACAACTCATTGCAGATCAGTTGGAATCGCCGGTTCTCCGATGGCATCCAGTTCGGCGTCGCCTACACGCTCGCCAAGAGCATGGACGACGGCTCGCAACAACGCGACATCATTCCGGATACCTACGATGCCCACAATCTCTGGGGCCCCTCGGACTACGATAATCGCCACACCTTTATCGCGAACTTCCTCTACGATCTGCCGGTATTCCGCGGACAGAAGAACTTCGCGGGCAAGGTTCTGGGCGGCTGGCAGCTCAGCGGCATCGCGCAGTTCCAGTCCGGAACTCCCTCGAGCGTCGCGGTTGGCAACGATTACGCCGGTGTTGGTCAGGATGGCAGCATGTCGGGAGGCGGACAGTTTTGGGTAATGAACGGTACTCCCACGATTATCGGCAATCTGGCCCACAATGGCGCCAACGACCCGAATTACTATTTCTCAACCAAGAACTCCAACGGTTCGCCCATCTTTACCGCGCCCACAACCGGCACCTTCAATTTGCAGAACGGAGTTCGCAACTCCATCTACAATCCGGGCTTTAATAACTGGAATCTTGGGCTTTTCAAGAAGTTCGCGATCAATGAACGGACCGGCTTCGAATTCCGCGCCGAGGCGTACAACGCCTTCAATCACCCGAATTGGAACGGCGCCAATTTCAACCCGACCTCGTCTTCGTTTGGCAAGATCACTGGTAAGAACGGCGACGTCCGCAACTTGCAGCTTTCGCTTCGCTTCTACTTCTAACGGCGGAAACCGCTCGCGCGCGCGGCTCGGAATAGGCGTTCCGAGCCGCCGGCAGCCGCATTCGTGCTATCCAAGATGATAGCCGTGTTATTCCGAACCCAGCCATCCGCGGCACGGCGGCGCGTCCCGGCGCACCGCGGCGTTTTCCGCATCTTCGGCGATCTCAAAGTTCGTCCGAAGCTCATGGTTCTGCATAACCTGTTTTTCCTGGTGCTCGCGGCCGCCGTCTATTTCTCGCTCATTCCGCTGTTCGACAATCAAGTGCGCAGCGCCCGCGGCCGCGAGGTCACCATCCTCACCCATGTCCTCGCCTCCGGTATTCCGCCCACGCGTCTACCCGCGATGGCGGCGTACGAATATCGCGAGAGTCCCAATCCTTTAAGCGCCGTCTTGTCCATGCCCACGGCCACCCGCGTGTTCGTCGACCAACATCCCGGCCACCTGCAACCCGATCCCGCGGCGCCAGGCGTTCTCTACCGCAAGGACCCGGCCCGCGGCGTCTATCAGCGCCTGCGCATTCCGGAAGCTTTCTACAACCGCGCCGTTGCGCGCGTCAAATTCACTCTATTCGTCGTCCTCGGCTGCATCTACATTCTTGCGGTCCTCGTCCTGGAATCGATCATCATGCCGCTCTACGTTTACCGCCCGCTGCGGTCGCTGCTCGACGCCGACGAGGCCACCCAGCGCGGCGACCGCGCCCGCGAGCTGATCGGCGAATCCGAAATTCTCAGCGATGAAATCGGCCAGATCATGCGGTCGCGCAACGCCACCATCGCGCAATTGCGGCGCCAGGAAGACGCGCTTGAGCGCGCCAAGCGCAACCTGGAGGAGCAGGACCGCCTGGCGAGCCTCGGCCTGCTCAGCGCCAGCGTCGCCCATGAAATCAACACCCCGCTCGCGGTGCTCCAGGGATCCATTGAGAAACTCACCGAAACCATCCGCGACCCGCATACCCTGGAGCGTCTCTCGCGCATGACGCGCGTCGCCGAACGGCTCCGCCGGATCAGCGAGAGCCTACTCGATTTCGCCCGCACCCGCCGCGAGCATCGCGAGCCGCTCACGGTCCGGCCGCTGCTCGAAGAGGCCTGGAACCTGGTGGCGATCGACGAAAAAGCCGCCACCGCCCACTTCCTCAACCAGGTCGGGCCGGAGGATCGCGTGATCGGCGACGCCGACCGCCTCACGCAGGTCTGGGTGAACCTGCTCCGCAACGCTCTGAATGCGATAAAATCAACGGGTACCATTCTGGTTCGCTCCTGGAGGGCGGACCGGAACGGCCACGCCTGGTTGGCCGTTTCCATAGAGGACGACGGTCCGGGGATTCCGCCGGATGCGTTGCCCGAAATTTTCGAGGCTTTCGTCAGCACGCGCCTCGACGCGCGTGGAACGGGTCTGGGATTGACAGTTGCGGAGGGCATTATCCAACAACATGGCGGGACGATCTCGGCTTCAAACCGCGCCGAAGGCGGCGCGCGTTTAGAAGTGCTGCTGCCGGCCCCCGGAGTAAAGGCCCCAGAGTAAAGAAATGAAACACTCAAGCCATGGCGGACACAGCTCCTGAAATCGTAGTCTCATCGAATCCCGTCGATATCGCCGTTCTCGACGACGATCTCGACTTCCGCAACTACATCGAGGATTTTCTCAGCGACGAAGGCCTCTACACAGTTCGCGGGTTTGCTCATCCGGACGATTTATTTGCCGGTTGTGAACAGCGTCTTCCCGACATTGTGCTGCTCGATATGAAAATGGGCGAGCACCGGGGCGACAAAGTGCTGGAACAGTTGCTCGCCCGCTGGCCCAAGCT
>JBDTAT010000455.1:0-4014 GCA_039924505.1 Bryobacteraceae bacterium | reverse complement strand
GAAGCGTTCCGCGGCGCTGCCCGTCGGCGCCATTCCGCACTCATAGGGTGTGTCTTTGAGCTTGCTTTTGACTTTTTTGCCGAGCAAAGCGGACACCCCGATCAGCCCGCAAGCGATGGCCAGCGCGATGATAATCTGCACCGCGACAGGGAAATACTGTTCAGCGAATGTGGTGGGCATTGAGATTCAGTTGGCTTGGCACTCTGGGGTTCTATAATTAAATATAGTGAGGCGGGAGCGGAAGTGTCAAACACGGAAACCATCAATATCGTCGTGAACGGCGAATCGCACGTTATCCCCGGGGGCGGGCGCCTGCCCGATTTGTTGCTCCATCTGGCCGTCGACCCCTCGCGCGTCGCGATTGAACTGAACCGCCGCATCGTGCGCAAGCCCGATTGGCCGGACACTGCGATCAATGAAGGCGCAACGATTGAGATTGTCCACTTCGTTGGGGGCGGATGAGCGCGTGCGTGAAGCCGGTTGTCACGTCCGCGGTCGAGGGTCACCGCCGATGACGAGGCGTTTCTCGATTTGGGTGAGCCGCTTCTCCACGATTTCGATTCGCTTCTCGGTTGCAGTGTCCAGATTCCCGAAGTCCGCCTTCAATCGCCGGAATTGGATATCCGCGCCGGCGACATAGCGCTCGAATCCGCGCAGAATCTCGGTCTGCGCATCGCGTACAAATTCCTGGGTCCGGTCGAGAATGCGGTGCTCCGACTCAGCTTGCATCTCCCGGACAAACGCAAGAATCCGGTGCTCCGACTGAGCCTGCGTCTCACGCACAAACTTCCGAATCTCCGCGATGGCATCGGACAAGTCTTTCTTGGTGACGGGACTCTCTTCGCTTTTCATATACGCCCTGTGCCGATCATACCGCATCCCCAACCTCCGCTCGCCCCGGGTTAGATTAGTAGTGAAGGGGCATCCGCATGATCTACTCGCGCGCGGCTGAATACGCCATCCGCGCTTTTGTCCAGTTAGCCGGCGTCCCGACCGGCAAATATGCGATGGTGAAGGAGATCGCCGCGCAAACGGACGTGCCGGCTCAGTTTCTCGCCAAGATTCTCCAGCAGCTTGTACGGCGCGGACTGCTGCGGTCGAGCAAAGGCCCCACCGGCGGTTTCCTTCTGCGCGCGGCGCCCGCCGACATTTCCCTGCTCAAAATTGTCGACGCCGTCGATGGTCTCGACGACTACCAGCGCTGTATCGGAGGCCTGGCGGAATGCGACGACCGGGCGCTGTGCGGAATGCATGACTCGTGGAAGGCCCTCCGATCGCGTATCATGGACTATTTGGAGAGCACTTCTGTCGCCGACCTGGCGGAATCGCTGGACGGCAAGCGCGGCTTGGCGGCGAAACAGCGCCGGAGCCGCCGCGCTCCGGACCCGGCAGCCGGCTCCAAGAAAGATTAGACGCGGCGCTCTCTGCGCCGCGATTGCAGGAGGGTTATCGAATGCAGAATTCCGTCCTCATACCGATGGTGGTGGAACAAAGTTCGCGCGGGGAACGCGCCTACGACATCTACTCACGCTTGCTCAAGGAGAACATTATCTTCCTGGGCACTCCCATCGACGACAACGTCGCCAACCTGATCATCGCCCAGATGTTGTTTCTGGCCGCCGAAGATCCGGAGAAAGATATTTCGCTCTACATCAATTCGCCGGGAGGCTCCATCACCGCCGGACTCGCCATTCTCGACACGATGAATCTTATCGAGCCGGATATCGTCACCTATTGCGTCGGCCAGGCCGCCTCCATGGGCGCCGTTCTGCTGGCCTGCGGCACCAAGGGCAAGCGCTACAGCCTGCCGCACTCCCGGATTCTGATCCACCAGCCGTCCATGAGCGGGCTCGCAGGCCAGGCGACCGACATCGATATCTACGCGCGCGAAATCCTGCGCATGCGGCAAACGCTCAACGAAATTCTCGCCAATGCCACCAGCCAGTCCGCCGAAAAAGTTTCCCGCGACGTCGACCGCGATTACATCATGGAACCGGAAACGGCGCTCGAGTACGGCATGATCGACCGCATCATCAGCAAGCGCGGCCTGTCGCCCGTCAGCACCGTATGAGGGCCCGCGTCTACGTAACTCTGAAGGCAACGGTGCTCGATCCGCAGGGCCAAACCATTCGCTCCGCGCTGGCCGGACTGGGCCATGCGGGGATTGCGGATGTGCGGCAGGGCAAGTACTTCGAGCTTTCGCTCGACGAGGCAGCCGACAAGTCGAAAGTGCGCGAGGAAATCGAGCAGATCGCCCATGACGTGTTATCGAACCCGGTGATCGAAGAGTACCGTGTGGAATTGCTCGACTAACGCGCGCGGCTTCGGAAGAGTCGATTCTGAGCCGTGACCGTGAGGGAGCGGTTGTCAACGGGCGGCAGCCGGACCGGCGGAATCGAGCGGATAACCGAGATCCCGCCACGCCTCGTACCCGCCCTGGAGCGGCCGCACGCGCGTGATCCCGCGGTGGCGCAACAGCATGACGGCGCGCGCGGCGCTCGCTTCGTTCGGGCAGGAACAATACACAATCACATCGCGGTCGCGCGGAATTTCCGGCGGCGCCGATTCGAGCGTCTGCAGGTCCAGCCAGACCGCGCCCCGCAATTTTCCGGTTTCTTCCACTTCCGCTGCGCTGCGCACGTCGATCAGGAAGACCGGCTCACTCCGGTCGAGCATGGCTTTCACTGCTTCCGGCTGGACGCGCGCGCCCCGCAGATGGTGCAGGAAGCGGCGCCGCCGGTAATACTTCCACCCAATATAGAGCGCCAGCAATCCGCTGGCAATCGCCAGGAACCACCCGCCCCACCGCGCTGCCGATGCTGCCGCGTGTTCCAGTTGTTCGCCAAACAGATAGCCGGCCGCCAGAAACGCCGCTCCCCAGACTAGCGAACCGGCCGAATCCGCCAACAGAAAGTTCCCCAGCGGCATCCGCGTGACGCCGGCCATGGGTGGAGCGGCGGTGCTAAGGCCCGGTACGAATTTCGCAATGACCAGAGCGAAGGAGCCGAGCTTCTCGAAGCGGATGCGCGTCGTCCGCACGCAAGAGTCCGGCTCCAGCGAGATGCGGCACAGCAGACGCAGAACCGCCGCTCCGCGAGATCGGCCAAGCTGATACCAAGTGGCATCGCCGGCGACAGCCGCCACCAGAACCACCGCCAATGCGCCCCACAGCGAGAACTTGCCCACTCCGGCGAGTGCGCCAACCGCCAGAATCACAGGCGCCGAGGGGATGGGCAGCCCGATCTGCTCGGCCAGCACCGTACCGAACAGCACGATGTAACCGTACCGCAGCAAAAATTCCATGGCGTGATGCATCGTTTTTTTAATGGAACCCGCGCAAAAACGGAGCGCAGCGCGAAGCGGTTCCGTCCTCTTGCGATGGTGCGCGCCGCACCCTTTGCCCCTTTGATGCACGATGCCGCGCAATGGGAGCGGGTTTCAGCGATCAGGCGCGCGAACGCTCCGTGCGAACATGGAGAATATGGATTGGCGAGCGAGACTGCGCGCCGGCACGGCGATTCCTGCGCATCCACTGGCGCTGACGGCGGAACGCAAACTCGACGAGCGGCGGCAGCTCGCACTCACCCGCTATTACATCGATGCCGGCGCGGGCGGCATTGCGGTGGGCGTTCACACCACGCAGTTTCAGATTCGTGAACGCGGTCTGCTGCGTCCGGTATTGGAACTGGCGGCGCAAGCCACGCGCGATCGCGATGTCATCCGCGTGGCGGGAATTTGCGGCGCGACTGCGCAGGCGGTTTCCGAAGCGGAGCTGGCGGCGTCGCTGGGCTATCACGCCGGGCTGCTAAGTCTCGCGGCTCTGCGCACGGCAAGTATCGGCGAGCTGCTCGCCCATGCGCGCGCAGTCGCCTCGGTGATGCCGATCCTGGGATTCTATTTGCAACCGGCAGTCGGCGGACGCGTGCTGCCGGTCGAATTCTGGCGCGGCTTTTGCGAAATTGAAAATGCCGCCGCCGTCAAGATCGCGCCGTTCAATCGCTACCAGACGCTCGA
>JBDTAT010000454.1:0-3293 GCA_039924505.1 Bryobacteraceae bacterium | reverse complement strand
ATGAAACCAAATAGTCTTTTCTGTCAAGGTGGGCTGGTTCCGAAATAAGCCTTGCGGGCCACCGAAAAACAATGCAAGATTTCGGAACCGAGCCGCGACCGCAGGGAGCGGTTGCCATGGTTATTTCCCGGCAATCGATTAGTCCATATTGACAGTCGTTCTCAAACGGCATTTACTGGAAAAGGCGCAAACACGCTTAGTACTCAACGGCCCATATTCACAAGGAGCATGATGACATCTCGCAGGGAACTTCTCGAACAGTCGGTCGCCGCGGCGCTGCTGGCGCCGGCGGGGGCCGCCGCTCCACTGGCGGCGAACGACGCCGGATGGTTCGACCGGCCCATGCGGTGGGCCCAGTTGAACCTCACCGAAGACGACCCGGCGAACATGGACATCGGTTTCTGGCTCGACTATTTCAAGCGCATCCATGCCGACGCGGCCTGTCTGACGGCCGGCGGCGTGGTCGCATTCTATCCCACCAAAATTCCGTTTCATCACCGCAGCCAGTGGCTCGACCAGCGCGAATCTTTCTACACCGATATGGTGGAAGGCTGCCGCAAGTTGAATATGGTCGTGGTGGCGCGCACCGATCCGCATGCCACTTACCAGGATGTTTACGATGCGCATCCCGACTGGATCGCGGTAGATGCGGAAGGACACAAGCGGCGGCATCCCGATAAGCCCGATATGTGGATCACGTGCGCGCTCGGTCCGTACAACTTTGAGTTCATGACGGAGGTGACGCGCGAGATCGTGTCGCTGTTCCCCGTGGGTGGCGTGTTCAGCAACCGCTGGATGGGCTCCGGAATGTGCTACTGCGAGCATTGCCAGAGCAACTTCCGGGCAGCGTATCATATGGAACTTCCGCGCACCAGCGACCCGCGCGACCCCAGGCGGCGGAACTACATCGTCTGGCGCCAGCAGCGTCTGTTTGAATTGTGGAAGCTGTGGGACGATCAAATCCGCAAGACGCGCCCCGGCGCGCGCTATATCGCCAATTCGGGCGGTGGCGCGCTCAGCGGCCTGGACATGAAAACGGTGGGCGAAATGTCGCCTACGCTGTTCGCCGACCGGCAGTGCCGCAGCGGCGTCATGGCGCCGTGGGCCAATGGAAAAAACGGCAAGGAGTATCGCGCGGCGCTGGGGAACAAGGCCATCGGCGGCATCTTCAATACCGGAATTGTCGCGCCCTACCGCTGGCTCAATTCCAACAAGAGCGCGGCCGAAACGCGCCTGTGGGTGCTCGATGGTATCGCCAATGGCCTGAGGCCCTGGTTCAACAAAGTCTCCGGCAGCGTACACGACAAACGGGGACTGAAAGTTATCGAAGACCTTTACCAATGGCACTTCCACGCCGAGCCCTATCTGCGGAACGAGTATCCTATCGCGCGCGTCGCCATGGTCTATTCCCAGCAGACCGCGGAATTCTACGGCGGCGCGCAGGCCCGGGCAAAAGTGGAAGATCATACGCTTGGCATGTACCAAGCGCTGATTGACGCCCGCATGCCCTTTGAGATGGTGCATGATGGCTTGCTGGACGCCGCGCACATCGGCCGCTACAAGCTTCTGCTATTGCCGAATATCGCGGCGTTGTCGGACGGTCAATGCCGCCAGTTGCGCGAATACGTCCAGCGGGGTGGAAGTCTGGTCGCCACCTACGAAACGTCTCTATACAACGAATGGGGGGAGCGCCGGTCCGACTTCGGCCTCGCCGATCTTTTCGGCGCATCCTTCGAAGCGCGCCGCGACGGCCCGATTCAAAACTCGTACTTCCGCGTCGAACGCAACCCCCAAACCGGACGTCTCCACCCCATCCTCAAAGGACTGGAAGACGCCGAATATATCATCGGCGGTACGTGGCAAGTCGATGTAAAAGACCGCGGGCCGCTTTCGCATCCGCCGCTCACGCGCATCCCGCCCGTGACGAATCTGCCCATGGAGAAAACCTACTGGACCGTCGATCGCACGAACGTGCCCGGCGTCTACCTCAAGCAAATCGGCCAGGGCCGCATCGTCTATTTCCCCTGGGACATCGACCGGCTATATTGGGAAATTCTGGCCGAAGATCACGGCAAACTTCTGCGCAACGCGGTGGAATGGGCCGCCAACGAACCGCCGCCGGTAACCGTCGCCGGGGCCGGGATGTTCGACGTTACAATGTGGAGACAAAAGAAGTCCCTCACCGTTCATCTGGTCAACCTGACCAACCCGATGGCGATGCGGCCGAACCTGCATGAGTTGATTCCGTCGCCGCCCCAGGAAGTTACCGTGCGGCTTCCGCCGGGAGCCAAGGCCGCGAGAGTGCAACTTCTGGTTGCCGGAGGCACGGTTCCCGCGCAGCAGTCCGGCGGGTCCCTAAAGCTGACCGTGCAGTCGGTGCTCGATCATGAAGTGATCGCGATTGACCTGGCATAGCCGCATTCAACCGGCTGAGAAACAGCAGGAGGTTCTGAACCATGCCGCCAAGCTGCGTGACAAAGCGGGAAGGAAGATCCCCTTCAAGAGCGTCGGAGGTCTGCGGGCTGGGTATTTCGCTGTCACCTGAGGAGATCGAAGAAAATCAGCCGTTATCTGGTACTTATCTGGTGACCCCCGCCTATCGCCGAATGCTCACCGGCGATCTCGACTCTGCGACGGCTGCCGGGGAGCGAATTCATGTGCCGTCGATTTGTCTCGTGGAACTCACCTCCGGCGTTTCAGCGCTCTGCGCCCTGACCGCATGTTTCGATGCCGGTCGATCCCCGGAACATTCGCTAAAATCTTGAAAACGGCCATTAAAACTCTGGAAACTTCCGTTAAAAATTAAAAGCTTCGAAAGAGCGCCTGCCGTCTCCGGAATTCCCTTGCCGCGATGAAATCGCTTTCCTGAAACGGAAAAACCGGGGCAGGGCCGCGCTCCTCCGGCCACTGATTGCGCTTCCGGTCATGCCGGCTGCCCGCGGCCCCTACATCTTTAGTTCTACTCGTCCTGGACTCTGCCGTACATTTCCCGCCCTTCCGCAGCCAAAATAAAAATAGTTTCAACTATTCTTGCGAACCGGTGAGAAATATGCCGGCGCATTCCCACCTATGTCTTGTATAAGCAAGTTCTGGATTCCACTGTTGGGGGAATTGACATGAAAGCTCAGACCGTTGACGTCCGAGAGTGCACCGGCAGAATCCTATGTTGCACCGTCTTCCGCCCGGGCGGAAGAAAACTGCTGGCCAAAGGTCATGTCTTAAGCCCGGAAGATATCCATCTGCTCGAAACCGAGGGAATGCAGCAAGTCTGGGTCACTGAACTTGAGGAGGGA
>JBDTAT010000453.1:0-5574 GCA_039924505.1 Bryobacteraceae bacterium | reverse complement strand
CGGCGCGACTCCCACGCCGCTGATGGCAATCACAGGCTGGCCGGCCATCTTCACCAGTACCGGAATTTCGCCGCCCAGACCGAAGCGGCTCTCTTCAGTGGCGGCAGCCGCAAGCGCGGTGGCGACGCCGGCATCCACCGCGTTGCCGCCTTGGGTGAGGATGCGGAAGCCCGCCTCCACCTCCAGGTTGTTCGCCGCGCCCACCATTTCACGCGTGCCGCGCACCGCAGGGAACATGGTTTGCTGCGCCATCAAACAGGCGGCGGAAGCTACCGCCATACCGATCGCCGGCAACGTGTGGAAAAGTTTCATACTTGTGTTTTCATATTGTCCGCCATACGGCGGTATTTACGCAGAAGCTCGTAGAGGACCACTCCGCCGGCGGTCGCCACGTTCAGCGAATGTTTCCGCCCCAGCATGGGAATGCGCACTCGCGTGTCGCACAAAGCCAGCGCCTGCGGGCGCACACCTTCCACTTCATGCCCAAACACGACGCACACCGGGAAGCGAGGCGTCCAATCAAACAGATCGACGGAGCCGGCGCTGGTTTCAATCGCGGCAATCTCGAAATCCTGAGCGCGCAAATTCTCGAGGAGCGCGATAGGTTCCCACGCGTGCTCCCATGGGACCGACTCCTCGGCGCCCAGCGCGGTCTTCGAAATCGCGTTTTTCGGAGGCCGCCCGGTAATGCCGGTGAGATAAAGTTTCTCGATGCCCGCGCCGTCGGCGGTACGGAAAAACGACCCGACATTATAGAGGCTTCGCACGTTGTCCAACACGACGCAGGCCGGCACTCGTTGGATGCTGTCATAGGGCGCAGCGGCGGCGGTGGCGAGAAAAGGCGTGCGGTCGGTCATTGTCTATTCAGAGAGATAAACCGTGAAAGTGGTCACCGTGCGATAACCCATTTTCCGGTAGAGCTGCAACCCCGCCTTCGACGATTGCAGCACCGTGCGTTCCAGGCCCGTGCGCGCACGAATTTCGCCGAGAACGCTGCGCAGCAGGGCTTCCGAATAACCCTTGTGGCGCCACGGCGGAAGTGTGGCCACCGAGTAGATCCCCACCGCTTCACCGGCGATTACGGTCGCCGCAGTGGCTATGGGATTACCATCGGCATAAGCGATCCAGCCCGTATAGTCGCCGGTCCATGCGCGCTCCGCTTCGTAGACTTCGCGCGCCACGTGATATGGAATCTCAAAGGCGATGCAGGTGATGTGCGCGAACGCCAGGCGCCCGGCCGGATCGGTGACGCGGCGGAATTCAATCTGCGGCAGACGGCGCGTGGGCGGAGCAATCGTTTCCGCCAGCATGCCGGGAGGCTCGGTAAACGGATGCAGCCGGTGCGCCGCGAACGCTTTGCCGGCTTGGCGGCGGATGGAGCGGTCGAGCAGATCCTCGCAAACCCAGAACGACCACCGCACGCCGCGCGATCCAAAGTGTGCGGCCGCCGTGCCGATGCGAGTCTGAAGATCGCCGCCGGCTGCCGAAACCGGAGCCGAAAGCAATGCGGAATTGAAAACGGAATAATTGAGACCGGAGAAATTCAGCGACACGCCGGGCGCTTCGCGGAGTGCGCCATTCTCGCTCGCCTGCCCGAAGAAGCGCATGGCGCATCGCAGATTGCGCTCCACCACATTGAAGTCGGCTTCATCCTGCATTCGGGAAATTAGAGCAGAGTCACCGGGTCAACGTCAATCGCCAGCGCGGATGCGTTCCACTTCTGCGCGGTGGCAAAGCGGCGCAGCTCATTCAGCGTTTCATTCAAACGCTTGCGGCTGGCGGCTTTGATGAGAAGCTGATAGCGGTATTCCGCCTTCAGGCGCGGAACTGGCGCCTGCGCCGGCCCGAGGATCTTCAGTCCTTCGGGCGCCGGGTCGAGTAACCGGCCGAGTTCGGTGGAGCGGCGCAGCGCTTCTTCCTGCTTGTCGTCGCGAACCAGGACGCTCGCCAGCGCGCTGAATGGCGGATAGCGCAGCAGCCGGCGAAACTGCAACTCCTTTTCATAAAACATGCGGTAGTCTTGAGCCGCGGCGCAACGAATGGCGTAGTGCTCCGGATTGATGGTCTGAATCAGCACGATACCGGGAAGATGTCCGCGCCCCGCGCGTCCGGCCGCTTGCGTCAGCAGTTGGAACGTTCTTTCCGCGGCTCGAAAATCCGGCATTCCCAAGCCAATATCGGCCGACACGACACCCACCAGCGTCACGTTCGGAATGTCGTGGCCTTTCGCGATCATTTGCGTTCCCACAAGAATATCGAAATTGCCCGCGCGAAAATCTCCCAGAATCGTTTCGAAGTGGCGCTTGCCGGAAACCGTGTCGCGATCCATGCGGGTGATCCGCGCAGTGGGAAAGTCGTGGTGAAGCTCATCCTCCACGCGTTCCGAGCCAGTGCCGATGAACTGGAGGTGTTCGCTCTCGCATTTCGGACACTTCGCCGGAACCTTCTCCGCATAATCGCAGTAGTGGCACAGCATCCGCCGGTCGCGGCGATGGTACGTCAAGGTAACCGAACAATTGACGCACTGCAATCGCTCCCCGCAGGTGCGGCACGTGACAAAACTGGAGAAACCGCGGCGGTTCAGCAGCAACATCGTCTGCTCACCGGCCTCCAGACGTTCCTTGATCCCGTCGACCAGGGCGCGGGAGAACGTGGCCTGTTTGCGCGTATCTAGAAACTCGGCGCGCATATCGATCAGCTCCACCTTAGGCATGGGCCGCTGTTCGATTCGCTCCGGCAGTTCGAGTAACGTGTATTTTCCGCGGTCGGCGTTATAGCGGGTTTCAAGACTCGGCGTGGCGGAACCGAGCACTACGCACGCGCCCGCCGATTGCGCGCGCACAATCGCCACATCGCGGCCGTGATACCGCGGCGTCTCCTGCTGCTTATAGCTATTGTCGTGTTCTTCGTCGACGACGATAAGGCCAAGATTCCGCACCGGCGCGAACACACCGGAGCGGGTCGCAACCACGACGCCGGCTTCACCCGAGCGGATCCGGCGCCACTGCTCGGCGCGCTCCGTGTCGTGAAATGCCGAGTGAAGAATCGCGACACGGTCGCCGAAGCGATGGAAAAATTGTCCCGCCACGGCTGGCGTGAGCGCGATTTCGGGTACCAGCAGCAGCGCACTGCGGCCCATGGCGAGCGCCGTCTCGATGGCCCGCAAATACACTTCCGTCTTACCCGAACCGGTCACGCCGTGCAGCAGAAACGGGCGAAATTCGCCCGTCTCGAGGGCCGCGCGGATCTCATCGCAGGCGTGTTGCTGATGCGCATTTAACAGATGTGGCGCGCGTAATTCTTCCGCACCCGATGCCGGGTTTTCAGGCTTCAAACTCACCAGGCGCTTGCGCGCAAGCGAGCGCGCCGCTACGCTGGCCTCCCGAACCGCGGTTACGAGCGCCGCAAGATTGTGGCTGCCCGGATGAAGTTCCAGGTAGGAAAGCAGCTCGCGCTCGGCCTTAGGCAGCTTCCCTTCCCCGGATCGCGCAATGAACTCGACGCGAAGGCGCGTGGCCGAGGCGCGCAAGGGATCGCGCTCCGCCTCCACGTCCTCCACCTGCACGAATCCTTTCTTTTCCAATCCGCGCAAAACATCAACGGCCTTTTCTACCTTTTTCGCCAGCGAAGGCCCCGTCAGCGGACGCGCTTCCAGCAGCTTCAAGATGCGGACGGCCTTATCCTGCGGCTCGGCCGTTGTGACAAACTGGCGCGCGGCATCGCGGCCCGCGTCGCTGAGCGAGTAGACTTTACCGCGCCGTATTTCGCCCGCCAGTGGCACCATCCCGCGCAGCACCTCACCGAGCGGCGCGCAATAATACGCTGCGATCCACTGGCCGAGCGCCAACAAATGCGCGTCCAGCACCGGCTCTTCATCCAGCAACCGCAACGCCTCGCGAACCCCACACTCCGGCGCGTCATCATGAACCTGAAGCACCACGCCGTTCAGCCGTCGCGCGCCGAACGGAACCAGCAGACGGCAGCCCGGCCGCACACGATGCCGCAAAGTCTCCGGGAGCAAATAGGTGAAGAGGCGTTCCAGCGGAACGGGAAGACTAACGTTGGCGTAACTGTGGGACTCATTCATGCGGTGGAGGCGCGCTTCCTATGGTAGCCGCAGCACCGCCGCTAAAGGGGGCCGGCTAGGTCTCGACGGCGGGATTCGGTGCATATAGGGACACCGCTTGCTTACGCGTGCGGCTCAGAATGGGCCTTCCGAGCCGCGATCGTGAGGGGGCGGTTGCCGATCGAAAGACATACACATCGCGGTCGAAGACCTAATTCAGCGGGTTCAAATACTTCAAGCCCGCAAAGCGCGTAAAATCGCGATCATTGGTGCATAGCGTCGCGCCATGTTCGATGGCGAGCGCAGCGAGCTGCGCGTCCATGATCAAATTGCCGTGGCATTGGCCGTCGCGCAGTAGTTTTTCCAGAATGCCCCAGAACCGCTCGCCCGGGTGGAGGATGGAGACGTTCGGAACCGATAGCCACTCACGAACGCGCGCCGCGGCTTCCGCCAGCGGCATCCGCAGTGCGTGACGGTTCGTGCTGATCCTAAGGAACGCCAGAATGGCGATCCACGACATGCTCACGGAATCAGGCCCGGATAATGTGGCTTCCAACCACGCTCGCGCAATCCGGTGGTGTTCAGAAGTTGGATCGTATGCGTACAGGAGCAGATTCGCGTCGAGCAACTTCATTTATACGCCGGTCCTTCCAGGTCTTCCACAAGCTGCCAGACGTTGTCGTAGTTAATCCCGGTTTTCTTCTTCACCGCGAAAGGCTTCACCACAAAGCGGCCCCGCGGGCCGGTCGTGCGCTTCGACAGCAGGCCCAAGCGTATCGATTCGTTGACGACGACCTTAAAACTCTTGCCGGACTTGCGGGCCTCAGCGTGTAGTTTAGCGGCGACATCGTCCTCTACCATCATTCCGCGTTGAACTCCGCCAGATCTTTCAACTTTTTGGCCGCCGCGCCGGAGTCAATGGAGTCCGCCGCGGTCTCCACGCCGGATCGAAGGTCTGCTACTTTCCCAGCCGCCAGCAGCGCGGCGGCTGCGTTCACCAGGACAATGTCGCGATGCGCTCCCGGTGCGCCGCGCAGCACCGCTTCGGCGATCTCGCGATTCCGTTCGCGGCCGCCGCCGGCGAGGTCCTCCAATCGCGCCTGTGGCACGCCGAAGTCCGCGGGTCTCCACACGTGTTTCCGGGCGCCCGCGCCCGTGACTTCAAAAACCAGCGTGGGGCCGGTGGTGGAAATTTCGTCCAGACCGTCGAAGCCGTGTACCACAAACGCGCGATCGGCGCCCAAGCCCGCCAGCGCGTGCGCCATGAGTTCCGCCGCGCTCTCCGACGGCGCGCCTATCAACTGTGTGCGCGCTCCGGCCGGATTCGTCAACGGCCCCAGCAGATTAAATGCCGTGCGCATTTTCAACTCCAACCGCGCGGGCTGGGCATATTTCATGGCGGGATGCAGCGCCGGAGCAAACAGAAATGCCACGCCCACTTCACGAATCGCGCGCCCCATTTCCGCCGGGGATAACGCGATATTCACGCCCATCGCCTCCAGCACTTC
>JBDTAT010000452.1:0-3758 GCA_039924505.1 Bryobacteraceae bacterium | reverse complement strand
TCTGACTCCTTTTTGCTGAGCACTATGTCCCTTTAATTAGGCGCGTTCGTATAGCTGCCTTACGCCTTTCCATGAGATCTTATTGTTGGGCAGGAACTTAGCGTTTGTTCTGGTGGAAACGCCACTTCGGGCTCGCTCCTCTCCGACTGCGGATTGCGCACAATGCAACCGCGAAACGGAAATCCACCGCAAGTGTGGTCTCTACCTCGTCGATTGCCATCCGAAAAATAAGCATCAGTTCACTCGAGTTTGCGCATTCCCGTCGACCGGTGATGGGCGATCGCACAACAACACCAACGTAATTATCCCTTGGCTGCTATCATTTCGTGCAGGTACAGAGCCTGCCGCATACCAAGGCCGATCACACGATCGCGATTTACCACCGTTTGCGTGACCAGCCGTTATGGCGGCTGTTAGCGTCCGCGAACGGACCTGCCGTCATTTGGTCCACTCCAAACGCACCTCTTCGAAGGCGAGCGAAAGCTGCCGGCATCGGTCTTTTACGAGCGGCTGCACAGCAATCTGCAAGAGTTGCTGGCCGAGGGAGAAGACCTGCCGCGCACAGCTCAGGCCTACGTTGCCGACTGGCTGGCTGCCGGGTACCTGGAACGCAGGTTCCCGCCCGGAGCCTCCGAGGAGGAGTACGAGCTTTCCGCGCCGGCTTCGGCGGCAATCCGCTTCGCCGCCGGTCTGGTGGAACCTCACATCATGGCGACGGAAAGCCAGCTGGCCGTGGTCATTCAGCAACTGGTCCGCCTTGCGGAGGAGACCGACACCAACCCGGAAACCCGTATCGCTACGCTGCTATCGGAGCGTGCGGGGATCGACGAGCAGATCGAAGCGATCCGGCAAGGCCGCCTGCAAACACTGCCGGATGCGCGGGCGGTGGAACGCCTTCACGAAATCATCGCGCTGGCCAGCGACCTGGCTGGCGATTTTCGCCGCGTGCGCGACCGCTTCGAGCATCTCAATCGCGATCTCCGCGAGCGGCTCATGGACAATGACGCCAGTCGTGGCGAGGTATTGGAGGCCTTGTTCGCCGGCGTGGACTTGATCGCGGAGAGTGACGCCGGGCGGACCTTCTCCGCCTTGTGGCGGCTGCTCACCGACCCCGAGCAGAGCTCCGCCCTCGAGCAGGCCATCGACGAAGTTGTTTCTCGTGATTTTGCCGGGCAACTGGATGGTCGCGACCGGCGGTTTCTGTTGCGCCTCACGCGGATGCTGCTCGAACAGGGCGGTATGGTCCATGAGGTGCTGCAGCACTTTGCGCGCAGCCTCAAACACTTCGTGCAAAGCCGCGAGTATTTGGAGCAACGGCGTGTTAACCAGCTATTGAGGGACGCACAGCGGGCCGCAGTGTCCCTGAAGGATGAAGCCCGGGCCGCCGAGACGCTGGAATATACTCTGCCATTGACCAGCAGCCGCCTGCGGTCCCTGGCGCAATGGGCGCTCTTCGACCCCGCGAACCTCGCGCCGGGCGGAGGTATGAAGGATGGCGAAGCCGCGCCCATCGATATGGACACCGTGGGCGAACTTGTAGCCCAGTCCGAAATCGACTTTCGTGTGCTGAAGGCGAACATCCGCGCCATGCTGCGAGAGCGTTCGCAAGCGTCGATCGGCGATGTGATGAGCCGCTTTCCCGCCACGCAGGGCCTGGGCAGCGTGGTCGGCTATATGGCTCTGGGCGCCCGCCATGGTTTGCACGGCGACCGTAATGAAACCGTCGAATGGGATGGTCAGGATGAACGGCGCCGACGCCCGCGCATTCCGGCCATTTACTTTGTGAGGGAGCGAGTTCATGAGCTTGCTTAACGACAACTTGCCTGAAGAGACCCAGGTATCGTCAGCCAAGCTCTTCGCAAGCGACAGCGGCGAACTGCCGCAGGAGACTCGCAGGGTACTGGTGCAACTACTGGCCGGTCCATCAGTGGATGGCCGGCGGCATCCTAAACTCTGGCCGGTGCTTGTCCGCGACGAAGCGCTGATTCGCTGCCGCCTGTCGGAGCTATTCCTCGACCTGATCATGGACGCCGGCATACAAGTCGCATTTACCCGGCAGGCCGATGCAGGCGAACTGGAGACGCCCGTGCTCCTACGGCGTGCGCAGCTAACCTTTTTGGATTCCATCATGCTGCTGCATCTGCGGCAGCCGTTGACCCAGGCCGATACGCAGGGCGAACGGGCGGTGGTCACGATTGACGAGATCGTCGAGCATATGAGCGTTTACGAGCGCAGTACGAACACCGACCGCGCCGGCTTCAACAAGCGAATTCAGGCGTCCATCGAGAAAATCAAGAAGCACGGCATTCTGCAGAAGATTCGCTCCAGCGACGACCGCTTCGAAATATCGCCGACGTTGAAGCTCCTGTTCTCCGCAGAGGCGATCCAGGCGCTCACCCGCACCTATCAACGCATGGCGGCCGGCGAGGTCGTAAGGCCCGCTCAGATACTGGATCCCGACGACGAGGACGGCGTATGAAGCCCGCGACGCCATCTTCCGGTTCGTTGTTCGACACCGATCAGTTCCGGATGCGCCGGCTTCAGGTATTCAACTGGGGCACCTTTTCGGACCTCCACGAGATCCCGATCGCCGAGCGGGGCTTTCTATTCGTGGGCCCCTCGGGTGCTGGAAAGACCACGTTGTTGGATGCGATCTCGGCATTACTGGTGCCGCCGCGGTGGGTCGATTTCAACGCCGCTGCGCACGAAGCGTCCCGCAGCGGCCGGGACCGCAACCTGGTCAGCTACGTGCGCGGCGCGTGGGCCGAGCAGAAGGACGACGAGTCGGGTGAGATCGCCATGCAATATCTGCGCACCGGCACCATGTGGTCCGCGCTGGCGCTGACCTACAGCAATTCGCAAGGGCGCGAGGAGGTACTGGTCCAGTTATTCTGGCTGCGCGGAAGCGCCAATGGCGCCACCGATGTCAAACGCTACTACTTGATCTTCGACCGGCCGTTCGACTTGCGGGAACTCAAGGATTTCGACCTGGATGTCCGCAAGCTGAAGAAGTCGTATCCCGAGGCGTTCGCGCGCGAGGACTTCCAGCCCTACCGTGAGCGCTTCTGCCGGCTGCTCGGCATCGAAAGTGAGCAAGCGCTTCGGCTGCTCCACAAGACGCAATCCGCCAAGAATCTGGGCGACCTCAATACTTTCCTGCGCGACTTCATGCTCGATCGGCCGGAGACTTTTGATGCAGCAGAGCGGCTGGTAAGCGAGTTTGCCGAGCTGAATGCCGCTCACCAGGCTGTCGTCACCGCACGGGAGCAGGTACGGACACTGGCGCCCGCCCGTGAAGGCCACCGGCAACTTCAGGATCTGACTCTGAAGCAGGACCATCTTAGAGAGATTAAGTCTGGCGTGGATGGCTACAGGGAAGCTTGCCGTCTGGCTTTGTTGCAGCAGCGAATCGCGACACTGCACGCAGAGCGGTTGGGCGCCCAGGCAGAGGCACAGCGCCGTGAAGCCATGCTCCGCAACCAGCAACTCACACTGGATGACATGAAGCGGCAGCATCGCGAACTGGGGGGGCGACCGGATCGAACATCTGGAGACCGAGAAAACCGGCTTGGAGAAGAGTCGCGACGAATGCTTGCGCAAGAGGGCGCGGGTAGAAGCGGCGTGCAAAACGCTCGGCTGGGTTGCGCCGGACACGCCGCTACGGTGAGTTCGCTCATCTCAACTGGCCCACTTTGATCGTCTGAACTGGCCCACCTGAATAAACCCGGATGACATGATTCGGGGATGGACAGGAGAAC
>JBDTAT010000451.1:0-3679 GCA_039924505.1 Bryobacteraceae bacterium | reverse complement strand
GAGATGGAGGGCTATGTCGACGAGGGTTTTCGCGCAGTGAAAATGAAAATCGGCGGCGCGCCATTCCGCGAAGATGTGGAGCGAGTGCGCGCGGTGAGGCAGGCGCTCGGTCCGGATATCGATATTGCCATCGACGCCAACAACCGGTGGAACGCCTACGATGCGATCAAGTTCGGCCGCGCAGTGGAGAAGTACGATCCGTTCTGGTTTGAGGAGCCGGTGGAACCCGACGACTTCGCCGGCTGCGCGGAAGTAAAGCGCGCCCTGGATATTCCAATCGTCGCCGGCGAGAACGAATTCACGCGGTGGGGCGTGCGCGACCTGATTCAGGCGGACTCATGCGACATTTTGAATCCCGACACCGTGATTTCCGGCGGCATCACGGAGTACCGGAAGATTGCCGCGCTCGCGTCGGCGTTCCACATTCCGGTCGCGCCGCACGGCAATCCCTTCATGGCGGTTCAGGTTCTCGCGTCGATTTCGAACACGCTGATCATGGAAACGTATCCGGCGGTGGAGAGCCAGTACAATCTAGCACTGCCGCTGTTTCCGGTGAAGGACGGCTACATCACGGTGCCCGAAAAACCCGGTCTGGGCATCGACCCCGACCCGGAGATCGTGAAGAAATACCGGATTTAACGAGTGAGCAACGGTCCGCGAGTTTCGATCGTCACGCCCTGCCTGAACATGGGCCGTTACCTGGAGGAGGCCATTCGCAGCGTGCTGGCGCAGGATTACGAGGCGATAGAGTACATCGTGATCGACGGCGGCTCGACCGACAACACGCTGGAAATTCTAGAGCGGTATAAAGACCGTCTGCGATATGAGTCGCGGCCCGATAGCGGCGCGGCCGAAGCCATCAATCGAGGTTTCGCCTTGGCGGGCGGCGGCATATTCGCGTACTTGAACGCCGACGACCTCTATCTTCCGGGCGCCGTGCGGGCGGCGGCGCAGGCCCTCGCCGAACATCCCGATGCCGGCGTCGTTTATGGAAGCGCGTCGTGGATAGACGCGGACGGTGCCGTGGTGGGCGAGTATCCCACGCGCGCGTTCGACCGCGAACTGCTGGGCCGCGAATGCTTCATCTGCCAGCCGGCCGCGTTCATTCGGAGCGGCGTGTTCGACCGGGCCGGCAGGATGGACGCCACCCTTCAGTACACCTTCGACTATGATCTTTGGCTGCGCATCGCGCGTTTGTATCCAATGCACAGGATGGACGCGCGCCTTGCGCACTCGCGGATGCACCTCGAGAATAAGACGCTAGGCCGCCGGCGGCAGGTGTTTCAGGAAACGCTGGCGATGTTGGAGCGGAACGAAGGGTACGTGCCGTTCACCTGGGTGTATTCGTATACGTGCTACCGGCGCGACGGACGCGATCAATTCTTCGATCCGCTGGCGCCCTCGGTGCGCAGCTATTTGGCGGCGCTGCCGATGGGATTGGCGCGCAACCGCCGCCATCCCTGGCGATTTCTACGCGAGTGGTTTCGAGTGATGAGCTGGGCCGGCCTGCTGCGCCGGCTGCAAGCCACCCATTCCGAGCCTCGACCGTGAGGGAGTCCACGGCCTCGTCGTGAGCGCCGCACCCGTGACGCATCTCGGAACCCTCATTCCGAGCCGTGGCCGTAAGGGAGCGGTTGCCGCTATGCACCAAATCCCCCAGCCGACGACCTACAGCCCGCGAGGCCGGGGCATTCTAAACAGTTCGCGGGTGAACGCGGCCGCATCGGCCGGCGTTGGAAGCCCGACGCTGATAAACGCCAACGCCATTTCGTTGGTCGTCTGCTCACCCCAAGTGACCCGCACTGGCGGATGCGATGGGTTGCGTGGATTGCTTTCCGAATTGTCGTAAGTGTATTCCAACTCCACGCGCGTGCCCTTGGGCAGCTTCACCGGACTCGCGTAGCGATAGTTTCCCTGCCAGTTGAAATCCCAATCTTTAATCCAGATCAGCGGCGTGACGGACCCATCGGGACGATACGCGTTCACTTTCATGTCGCGGCACAGGTAATGCGCGTGCGGCGTGATGCCCACCAGTTCCACATCCTCCGGCACTCCTACCGAAGCCTTCACCACATAGTGCGAATCGCCCGCCGGAATATCGATGCCGCGCGTGTTGATCAACAAAAGAGAGCGGCCCTTGGTTGGCGCACCGGTGAACGTGAGACCGAGCGACGACCGATCCTGCTCGGCTTTGCCGGAAGGATGATAGTGGATTTGCAAAACCAGGTCGGAGCCTTTCCGAAGCGTGATCGCGGTGCCCGGGTCGAGTTTCGTGGGAACCGATCCAGGCGCCCAGCCGCCGGCGATGCCCGCCGGAAATCCGGGACTTCCAAAGCAACCGTAGCTGCCATCCGGAGAGCCGGCCGCCAACTTGCGCGCCTGTTGCCGCGGATCCATGAAGACCAGCGCGTGATGAACGATGCGCCGGTTGCCGGGCCGGAATTCCACCGCGCCCACGTAGGCATCTTGATCGAGATTCAACGGAATCACGAAGCAACGGAATTGATCCGGCCCATCAGCCGCCATTGAAAACTTCGATGGCATCGAGAATACTTTGGCAGGCTGGCCGATCTGCCACCCATCGGTGAAGGTCGGCGGCGTGGGCCGGTCGGCCGAATTGCCCTCCGGCGCTCCGTTTTTGGCCCACTGGGCGATGGTCTGGATTTGCGCATCGGTCAACCGGCGCGAATTCCTGAAGTCGCCGTAACCCGGCTCGGCTTTCCAAGGCGGCATGACGCGGGATTGCGTAATGGCGGCAATCACACCGGCGCGTTTCGCGGTGTCCCGATAGGTGAGCAGTGAAAACGGCGCCACTTCGCCCGGGCGATGGCAGTTCGCGCAGTTCGTATAGAGGATCGGCGCAATGTCTTTGTTGTAGGTCGGAGCGGCGCTAGCGGCCGTGAGAATCGAGCACAACGCGAGAATCGATTTCATGGAGTTTTCCGTGTAATGGCGCAGCCGATTGCCCGCGTGCGCGAATGCGGAACGGGCTTGCCGGCCAGGACGGCATCGAGTGCGCCGCGCAGATCAAACTCCGTAGCCTCCAGCCGCTGCTTCCCAAAATCTTCCACCTTGTTGTCGATACGCCCCAGGTAGAGCAACGCGCCTGTGGGCGCAAGCACAGCGGACTCCGGTGTCGTGGTGGCGCCGGTGAAGCTGGCCAGCGATTCCCGCGGATCGATCAGATAAGGGAAGCCGTAGCCAAACTCCTTGGCGTGACGGCGGACCTCGTCGTCGGGGATCGTCGCGTCGCCTTGCACCGCGTAGACGGCGACGCCGCGGGGCGCATAGTCGCGCTCGACGCGATTCATTTCCGGCACGTAACCGTTGCTCAAGGGGCAGTCTGTGGTAACGAAGAACAACACCACGGCTCGCTTGGCCGTCCATTCGGCAGGCGTGTGGACTTGGGCCGCCGTATCGGTGAGCGCAAAGCGCGGCGGCGCGCCAAGCGCCGCAGCCGCCAGAAACGGAACCAGCAAGGCTTTCGCAACCATGATACGCATTCAATCCTCGCTACTAGAATGCCACAATTGCGGGATCATTGGAGCTCGATCCCCCGCTTATTCGCTGTCGGAGCTTACTTTCAATACGGCCAGGAAAGCCTCCTGGGGAATCTCCACGCGGCCGACGCGCTTCATGCGCCGCTTGCCTTCCTTCTGTTTCTCGAGCAGCTTGCGTT